>DASPJG010000184.1:0-2337 GCA_035628755.1 Pyrinomonadaceae bacterium | reverse complement strand
CGGTGGCGGGGGTCGCGTGCCGCCCGAAGTGTTCCTGTAAGCCGACGAGGCCGTTTGAGTAGGTCGTCAGGTGCAACGCGCGCAGCCATTCGAGATCGGTGTGCCAACCGTCGAGCCAGTCTTCGCGCCGCTCGCCAGCGGGCAGGGAGAGCATGGCGTCTTCCCAAATCTTTAGCGGTAGTTCCGCACGCCACGGTGCGCGCTCGTAGAGGATCGCGCCGCCGGGCTGCTGGCGCAGGTTTGCGACCGGCACGTAGCGCAGGCGCAGTTCGCCGCCGCGCTCGTGGCGCGCGAGCAGCAACGCCTGCGTGTCTTCGCCGCGATAGAGCCAGACGGCCTCGTCGGCGCGAAAATCTTTCCCGTGGGCATCGGTCAGGGCTTCCGCCGGGACGCGCACGGCGACGAAATCGACGGGGCGACTGTCAACGCCGCCCTGCACGTTGTTGCGCACCTGCACGTCGCGCAACAGTGCGAAGTAGTTGATGCGCGTGAAACTCCTGCGCATGTCGAGCGAGCCGTCGGGCGTGAGCGCAAGCCCGCCCGCGCCGACGCCGACCACGTAATTACGCAGGTCAGCGATGGTGTTTGCTTCGCCCATCGCGCCTTTAGCGATATGGTCTGGAATGTTGATGCGCGAGGCGTCGAAGTTCTCGCGCTTGAGCGAGAGCAGGTTGGAGAGCGTGCGCGCATACTCCGCGTACTTGCGTTCGTCGGTCGCCCACGAATCGGCGCGCGCTTTCGCACGGCGCGCTTCCTTGTCGCGCCCGGCGTCCGCGTCGGCCTTAGTCCACTCCTTCGGCTGCGCGGCGACGAGCGCGCGTTCACGCTCGACAAGGCGGCGCAGGGCGGAGAGTTCTTCCAGCAAGTTTGTGTGTAGCTGCTGCCAGTCGGCGCGGTGCGCTTCGATGGTCTGGAAGAAGGCGTCGGTGGCGGCGCGAGCGAGCGCGGGCGAGAGCTTTTTGCCGCGCAACTCTTCGAGCAGGATGTGCAGGACGTTGAGGTCGCTGTTGCGCAGGTGGACGGAAGCGCGTTCGTTGCCGTCGAAGTCAACGAGCGCGGTCGGGTAGGCGGTGCTTTGGCCTTTGAGGTAGTAGGAATCCTCCGTGGTGGTCGTGATCAAAGGCACGAGCGGGTAAATGCCTTTGAGCGCGTAGTCGCTGAGCAGACGCCGCTTCGTGATGACGTGGTGGCCGCCGCCCGCACGACTGGCGAGCAGCTTGACGAGATTGAAGCCCTGACTGTAGACGCGCTCGTCCGTATTCGTCCCGTGGTCGGAGACGACGACGAGCGCGGTCTCGCTGGCTTGCGGCGTGGCCTCGATGGTCGTCCAGATGCGACCGATGATGCGGTCGAGTTCCTGCATGGCGACGAGTTGCGTCGCGCGGTCGCGGTTGTGGTGTGCGGCGTGGTCAAACTCGGTCGTGTAGAAGTCGAGATACCGGATGCGCGGGTCTTTCAATTTCTCCAGCACCTCGCGCTCAAGCTGATCCATCACGATGTTGCGCCCCTCAAACTCCACGAGCCATTCGTCGAACAACTCGCGCGGCGTGCGCGTCAGGAATCGGTTCTTGAGGCCGCGTTCGAGCGTCGTCCAACGCGTGCCGCGCTGGTAGAGTTGAAAGCTGATGTGTCGCTCGTCGTAAGGATAGGCGTCAACGAGAAGGGGGATGCCGAGTTCGTCGAGAAGTTCCGCGCCGGGCATGTCCACGCGCACCTTGCCCGCCGTGCCGAGCCAGAAGGGGATGAAGTTGAGGTAGTCGTAAGAGTGCAGCGTGAGGCGGTCGAACTCGACGTTGCCCTTGATCTGCAAGTGCTGCCCGGTGTCGAGGAGCGACCACGAAGGCCCGGAGAGGCTCACGCCGCGCACGTAAAAATTCGCCACGCGCGTGCCCCGCTCGTAAAAGACGTGCTCGAACCACGGCAACAAACTTTTGCCCGTGCGCGGGTCGCGCTCGGCCACAAAGCGGTCAATGACGCTCTGCGACAGCCCGTCAACTTTAACCACGACGAGGCGGCGCGCAGCGGCGTAGGTGTTTTGCGCGGCGAGCAGGCAGAGACTCGCGCAGGCAACGAACACTAGCGCGCGTCGGCGTGCGATGAGCGGCAAGCGGCGTCGCGGCGACGGCGAAGTGAACGAGGCAGGTAAAACGGATGGCGAGCCGGATGAAATCGCCCGCCCGCCACCCGCCCCGCGCCCGTCCCATCGTTCGTATCGCTTGCTCATCGCGCGCTTACTGTCCCTCCGCCGCCGAGATGGTGGCGATGATTCGTGCGTCAGTGTTAGAGATGCGCTGCGACTCGCGCGCGGCCTTGCGCAGGTACTCCGCGCTCAAGGTG
>DASPJG010000183.1:0-7081 GCA_035628755.1 Pyrinomonadaceae bacterium | reverse complement strand
GGCTGGCGCATGCGCGTCGCCAGACGCAGGTCGCGCTCAAGCTGCATCTCAAAGGAGCGGCGGTTGACGCAGCCCGTCAAACTATCGGTCAGAGCCAGTTGTTGCATCTGCGTGAACAGGCGCGCGTGGTTGACGGCGACGGCCACCTGATCGGCCACGGTGCGCAGGAGCAGGAGTTCGTTCTCTTGCCAGATGCGATGCGGGTCGTCGGAACAAACCAGCAGCACGCCCATCGAGCGCGCCTGATACAGGAGCGGCACGACGGCCAGCGGGCGCGTCTCATCCTCGGTCTGCGCCG
This sequence comes from Pyrinomonadaceae bacterium, assembly GCA_035628755.1. Classification (GTDB taxonomy): domain Bacteria; phylum Acidobacteriota; class Blastocatellia; order Pyrinomonadales; family Pyrinomonadaceae; genus JAIVJZ01. The sequence continues at coordinate 6,783 of DASPJG010000183.1, read as the reverse complement.
ACGAGCCGCGCTGCTCGTCGAGCACGTAATGCTTGAGGCGGCGCGCGAGTTGGGTGTGATAGGCGTAGAGATCGTTGACGAGGGCTTCGTGAGCTTCTTCGGTCGGGTCGCCGTCGCGGAAATAGCACTTCATGACCGGCGGCTGATCGTTTTCGCCTTCGACGTGGAGTCCGCTCAGTTGCACGCCGAGCGCGCGCCCCACTTCGTCCACCGTCGTCTGCAAGACGCTCGGCAGGGAGAGCGAACTTCTGATCGCCGACGCGATGCGGTTGATGGCGACCTCGCGCGCGGCCTGTTCTTGCAGGAGGCGTGCGAGTTTGGTCGTGACCGAGACGGTCAGTTGCAGCGAAGTGGCCTTCGGCATGCAGGTGCGCACGGCCTGTGCGAAGGCTTCGGTCTGCTCGAAGCGTTCAGCCGTCACGCGCGCCATCAGGTATTCCAGTGCCGAGTAGACGATGTCCGGCTCAAACGTCCAGATAACTTCGCTCTCGGTAATAGTCTCAAGGCCGTCGTTCGTCTGTCCCGGCAGGGAGACGAGCAGGGCGGAGAAGCGCGCGTCGGCAATGATCACGAAATGCTCGTTGTCCCCGCCCTGAGCCGCGCGCGACGGCAGCATCGAACCGCGCATCTCGTTGAGAAACGACATCTCGTGGTAAGCGTCGTCGGGCGCGAGGAAGAAGAAGGCGTGGCGCGCCGCGCGTCCAACTTTCAAGACGCGTTCGGCGGAACGCGGCGAACGCTCAACCTGCAACGGCAAACTCTCAATCACCAACGCCGCCAGATTGTTCTCCAACACCACGTCCTCGAAATAGCGGTGCAGTTGCGCAATCGTTTGATCCGCGCAACGCATCGGCGTCAACTGCCGGGAGTGTTGGGAAAGTAACGCTTGGTAAAGAGAAAGCATGAGACTTAGGTGACCGGACAGACCTGATGAGGTTTGTTCAAGAGGAACTGCGGATGCGAAACCGTGGCCGCCACGTTGGAAGCGGCGTAGACAAAACATATTTTGCACGAATTAACACGTTTTGTCTATGAATATTTACAAGACACTTTTCAGCCCTCTTTTGGTCACCGCAAAACGTCCCGGCCATTTCGCCACGGATAAGATTAGTGATGGAAAGAAAGGGTTTAACTGATTTTAAGGTAGGTTGTCAGGGCGGTCACGATGAGTTTGCCGGATTCGTGGAAAATCTCGACGGAGACGGTGGCAACGCGGCGTCCGGCGCGTATGACGCGTGCGTGGGCGGTTAATTTGCCGTCCGTGACGGGTCGGAGGTAGTGGAGCGTGAGGTCCACCGTGACGGTTTGCTCTACGGGTTCGAGTGTGGAGAGGACGGCGAAGGCGGAGGCCGTGTCGGCCAGCGAAGCGAGCGCGCCGCCATGCATGATGCCGCCGAACCGCTCCAACTCCGGGCGCGCGCTCATGGACACGGTGGCCGCGCCGGGCGCGGCGTCCTCGAAATTCATGCCGAGCAGTTGCACGTAAGGGATGCTGGCCATGCTCTCGCGCAGGCGGCTTAACTGTTCGGGCGTTAGTGGAGTTTCACTCAAGAGTTGTAGAGTCCCGCCGCGTCTTTGGGTTCGACGACAACTGCCGTGCCGTAGGCCAACACTTCCGTGATGCCGCTGCCCAGTTCGGTTGCGTCGTAGCGCGCGCCGATGATGGCGTTTGCGCCGAGTTCGGTGGCGTGCTGCACCATAATCTCGAAGGCCTCGCGGCGCGTCTGCTCACAGAGGTTCGTCCACGCAGTGATATTACCGCCAACCATCGAATTGAAGACCGCGCCGATATTGACGAAGAGGTTGCGCGAGCGCACGACGATGCCGCGCACGATACCCAAATTTTGCGTGACGCGGAAGTTAGGGAACTCAAACGCGGTCGTCACCATGTGCGGCGAAACCGAATAGCTGCGCTCGCTGATGTCGTATGGCGCGCGCGCCTGTAGAGAGTTGCTATTCATAAATTGATGCCCCGTTTTGTGAAGCTGTAAAACTGTGAAACTGGACTTGAAAAACTATCAATCGCCAAAGAGCGACGGCTGCGCATCGTTGCCGTCTGCCTTGTCGTCGGCGTCGCGCGCCTCCTCAGGCGTCCAGCGATAGCGTCCGAGGTCGCAACGGTCGCGCGCGTTAAACTCGACGCCCTCGGCTTCGAGCATGCGTTGCTGTTTATTCAAAGGCAACAGGATGCGCCCGGTCGAACATGCGCCCTGCGCGTTGATGACGCGATGCCACGGAACGGATTCGTCGGCCTTGTTCATCACGAAACCGACGGTGCGCGCCGTGTAGCCTTCGCCGAGAAGTTCCGCGAGTTGCCCGTAGGTCATCACCTGCCCGGCGGGGATGCGGCGGACGATCTCGAACACGCGTTCGTTATAACCCGGATCGTGAGCGATGGCCGGATCGTGTGCCGGAGTTTTCAGGCCGCGTCCGGCGTCGCCTCTTTTGGGTTTCGTGTCCATCGTTTTTTACCCGTCCGGCTGTGTTCGCGCCACCAAGCTCTCCACTCTTCAATCGCGCGTGCGCGTTCGGCCTGCGGAGCCGCAGGCTGGAAACTGAGTCAGGTGTTGGTCGCGTCTCGCAGGCACATCTCGGCCAGAAAGCGTGTGCGCAGATCGTTGCTCGACAATAATTCGATGAGTCGCGGGACGGACAAGCGCGCGAACCGCGCGCGCTCGGCGGCGAAGGCTTTTCGTTTTTCGCTTGGAGGGTTCATCGCGCGTTCAGATGCGTTCGAGTTCGGCGTGGGTGCGCTCCGTTTGCCGGTCGCCCGTGTTGAGCGTGGTCTTCGGCTCGATCAGCAAGACGTGGACTTCCTCCACGGACACCGGCATGTGCTCGACGCCTCTCGGGATGATCGCGAACTCGCCTTCCGCGAGTTGGAGATCGCGGTCTCTTAATTTGATCGTCAGGTTGCCCTTGACGACGAGAAACAATTCGTCTTCCTCGTCGTGCTTGTGCCAGAGGAATTCGCCCTTGAGCTTGACTAGCTTAATGTAAGCATCGTTGACCTCGCCCGCGATCTTGGGCTTCCAGTGCTCTTGAAAGAGCGCGAACTTCTCTCTGAGATTTACTACCTCCATGCGACGCTCCTTCCGGCGGCGAGGCGACTTCCGAGGCCAATTTAACCAAACGTGCGCAGGACAGCGCGGGCGGGCGCACCGTCGCCGCTCCCGGCAGCGATCTTCAAAGGCAGGCAGATTAGTTCGTAGACGCCCGCCGCCACCTCGTGCAAGTCCAGACCTTCGACGATGACGACGCCTGCGGAGAGCAGCGTCGTGTGCGTCTCGAAGGTTTCGGACTTGAACTTCTCGATGGACAGGTAATCAATACCGACGAGCCGCACGCCGCGTTCGTTCAGCGCGTGCGCGCCGTCGCGGGTGAGGTGTGTGAAATCTTCGCGAAACGCTTTGCCATCGTCGTGCCAGAAATTCGAGTTGCGCGTTTTGAAGAGCACGCGCGTTGTGCCTTCGGGTACGTGTGCGGCGACGTGGCTCGCATCAATGGCCTGCACATCGTCTGCTAACTCGACGACGCGCGCCTCGCCGATCAGAACTTCGAGCGGCAGGGCGGAAAGTTGCGGCGCGTGTTCGATGAAGTGCGCCGGAGCGTCGAGGTGTGTGGCCGTGTGCGCGCCGAGGCGCAGGAGCGTGACATTGGCGGCGTCGCCCCGCGACAAGGCCGCCCAGGAGACGATTTCGATGCCGGGATCGCCCGGATAAGTCGGTGTCGTCTCCGGCGAAATGGCGACGCTGATGTCGTAGATAGGCATAGAAGCGATGAGTGACGAGTGATGAGCGGAGATAAAAGATGTACTTGGTCGCCCATCACTGCTGCATGGTACTGGCAGCTTTCGAGGGCTGTCAACGCGGTGCTGGTTTAACGGTCGCGACGACTTCTTGCGACGCGGATTGCCGTGCGTTAGCATCTGCTTCCGGCAAGTCGGGTTTGGCCGGATGAAGATTGAGCCGACGGGAGCGTGAGAGCTATTTCAGAGATAATTGAACATCAGGGCGCGCCGCGCGTGGCGGCTTCGAGCTATTTGAACTCGGCTCCGCTCATCTGGAGTTTTGCGCGGGGCGAGAGGGCGCGCGAGGTGTCGCTCCTGACGGACACAGCCCCGTCGCGCTGCGGCGACATGCTGGCGCGCGGGTTGGTCGAAGCCGCGCTCGTCCCCGTCATCGAGTATCAACGCTTGCCGGAGGTGGCCGTCGTCCCCGGCGTGTGCGTGGGCGCGCGCCGCGCCGTGCGCAGCGTCGTGCTCGTGACGGGCTGCGACGATCTGAGAGACGTGCGGACGCTCGCGCTCGACGAGTCGTCGCGCACTTCGGCTGCGCTCGTGCAGATCATTTTCCGCGAGTTCGTGGGAGGCGACATTCAGACCGCGCCCGCTCTGCCTGACGTGCGGGCGATGCTCGCGGAGCACGACGCCGCGCTCGTCATCGGCGACCCGGCGATGACTTTCGCGCGCGATAATTTGCGCGTCTACGACTTGGCCGTCCTGTGGCGCGAGTTTACGGGACTGGGTTTCGTGTTTGCGATGTGGATGGCGCACGAGTCTGCGGCGGAAGCCGTGCGGCGCGTGGATTTCGCGGGCGCGCGCGACGAAGGGCTGGCGCGTCTGGAAGAGATCGTCGCGGAGTACGAGCGCGAACTGAACTTGCCGCGCGCGGAACTGCGCGCCTACCTCACGGAGAACATCTGCTTCGATTTGAATGAAGAGATGCGCGCCGGTCTCGAACTGTTTTTCCGGCTCGCGCACAAGCACAAGCTCACGCCGGGGCTGCGCCCTTTAAAATGGCTCGGCGGTTAAACCGCCACGCCCGAACCGCGCAACCCGGCGTTCAAACAAAGCGCGACGTGTGGCGTATAATGAGTTGAAATCACGTCGAAAAAGCGAAGTTAAGAGAGACGCGCAAATTTATCATTACCGATTAACGCTATGACCGACATCCAACCGATTCTCGACCGCGCGCTCGCGGGCGGTCGCCTGACCGCGACGGATTGCACCGCGCTTTTGGAGTCTGACGACATCGCGCGCATCGGCGTCGCCGCCGACGAGATGCGCAAGCGGAGACACCCCTCCGGCGTCGTCACCTACATCATTGATCGCAACATCAATTACACGAACGTCTGCAACGTCGTCTGCACCTTCTGCGCCTTCTACCGCAGGCCGGGCAAGCCGGACACTTACGTCCGCACCGTCGAAGAGATTTGCGAGAAGATTGACGAGACCATCGCGCTCGGCGGGACGGGCATCCTGATGCAGGGCGGGCTGCACCCGGATTTCGGCATCGAGTGGTATGAAGATTTGCTCCGCACGCTGCACGCGAAGTACCCGCGCATGCAGTTGCACAGTTTTTCGCCGCCGGAGATTCACAACATACATCTCATCAGCGGCCTCTCTTACGAAGAGATCATGACGCGCTTGAAAGCGGCGGGTCTGTCATCCCTGCCCGGCGGCGGCGGCGAGATTCTGGACGACGAGGTGCGCAAGCGCGTCTCGACCAAGTGCACGACCAACGAATGGCTTGCCGTGATGCGCGCCACGCACCGCGCCGGGCTGCGTTCGACGGCGACGATGATGTTCGGCATCGGCGACCGCACGGAGCACCGCGTTCGCCATCTCGAACGCATCCGCGACCTGCAAGACGAGACGGGCGGTTTCACGGCCTTCATCCCGTGGACGTTCCAGCGCGAGAACACCGCGCTCGGACGCCGCATCAAGGACGAGCCGACGGGCGTTGACTATTTGAAGATGGTCGCCGTCTCGCGTCTCTTCCTCGACAACATCGAACACATCCAATCGTCTTGGCTGACTCAAGGGTTGCGGCTCGGTCAGGTCGTGCTGCGCTTCGGCGCGGACGACATGGGGTCGATCATGATCGAGGAAAACGTCGTCTCCGCCGCGGGCGCGCACAACGAAGCCGACGAACGGATGCTACGCTACCTCATACGCACCGCCGGGTTCGTCCCGCAGCAACGCGACATCCTCTACAACCACGTCAACCGGGACGAGTCCGCCGTCGCCGACGCGAGCGATTCCGCCACGCTGCGCGAACTGAGCGTCGCCTTCGCCGACTGAACAGGGAATCAGCCGGTGTCCTGACGCGGGCGTAAAGATACTTGGGTCAGCTTTTGGTTTCTCTAATTATTATATTTTGAGAAAAATGCAAAAATCTGATCGAACATTTCTTTCGTGATGCCATGTTTGACTTTCGGGTAAAGTCTGAAGTCGGCGTTCAGCTTGGCATCCTGATAAAGTTTTTTTGAAACCTCCCAACGCTCGACCGGCTTTTTGCCGAACAGCGCGAAGATTAAATCCTCGTCCTCCTTTTCGTAGCTGTCTCTGAAGATAACCGAGTCGTTATCGTCTTCGTCGCCGAGGAAGACGAACAGCGGCACTTTCCGCAAATTCTTCAAGTCGAGTTCTTTGCCCGAAACTGTTTTGAAATCGCCTACCCCAATCGGATAGCGCAAGGTCTTCTCCTTAAAGGAATCGACCGGCGCAATCGCCCAACCGCCCGGCGAGCCGATAGCGGCGGCTTTAACGCGCTTCGGATGCAGAAACGTAAAGCGATTGGCGAACATCCCCGCGCCCGAAAATCCCAGCATGAAAACTCGCTTATCGAATTTCAGCTTTTCCCCGGCGAGCTTCGCACGCGCATCGTCGATCATGGCGACAAGCTGCAAGTCGAAGCGCGCAAGCTCTTTCTTGCCGGTGGTCATGGCGTCGCGGTCGAGAGCGTGCGTGTAAATCTTCCAGTCGGTTTGAGGACGGGG
>DASPJG010000182.1:0-4292 GCA_035628755.1 Pyrinomonadaceae bacterium | reverse complement strand
CTGGTTGTAGACCGTGTCGGCCTCGAAGGTTGCGAGTCGTTCGTTGTAGAGCGAGCGCGGCGCGCGCCGTCCGGCGACGACGGCGTTGCCGCGATAAAGTTTGAGGCGCACTTCGCCCGTCACGTCCTGCTGTGTCTCGTCAATCATCCGCCGCATCAATTCCGTCTCCGGCGCAAACCAGAAGCCGTAATAGACGCTCTCCGCGAATTTCAGGCTCAGCGCGTCGCGCATCCTCAACACTTCCCTGTCCATCGTGATCGATTCGAGCGCGCGGTGCGCCGCTTGCAGGATCGTCACGCCCGGCGTCTCGTACACGCCGCGCGACTTCATCCCGACGAAGCGGTTCTCGACCAGATCAACCCGCCCGATGCCGTGCGCGCCGCCCGTGCGGTTCAACTCTTCGAGCAGCGCGACCGCGCCCATCCGTTCGCCGCCGATGCTTACCGGCACGCCCCGCTCGAACCCGACAACCACGTACTCGGCTTCGGCGCGCGCCTCTTCCGGCGCAGTGGTCATCTGAAAAATGTCCGGCGGCGGTTCAGCCCAAGGGTCTTCGAGAATGCCGCCCTCGTAAGAGACGTGCATCAGGTTGCGGTCGGTCGAGTAGGGCTTCGCGTGCGTCGCCGTCACGGGGATACGGTGCTGCTCGGCGTAAGCGATGAGATCGCTGCGCCCCTTGAACTCCCACTCGCGCCACGGAGCGACCACCTTGATCTCCGGCTCAAGCGCGTAATAGGTCAACTCAAAACGCACCTGATCGTTGCCTTTGCCTGTCGCGCCGTGCGCGACCGCGTCCGCCCCTTCGCGGCGCGCGATCTCGATCTGCCGCTTCGCGATCACGGGTCGCGCCAGAGACGTGCCGAGCAGGTAGACGCCTTCGTAAACCGCGTTGGCCTTTACCGCCGCCCACACGTAATCGCTCACGAACTCCTGCCGCAAGTCTTCAACGTAGAGTTTCGAAGCCCCTGTCGCGCGCGCTTTCTCTTCCAGCCCGTCCAGTTCCTCGCCCTGCCCCACGTCTGCGCAATAGCAGACGACCTCGCACCCGTAACGCTCCTTCAGCCAGTGCAACATCACGGACGTATCCAGCCCGCCCGAATAAGCCAGCACAACTTTTTTAATCTTCTCCGCCACGCCTCACCCCTTCATTAAGTCTCAAGTCTCAAATCTCAAATCCCAAGTTTAAGAATAACCGCCTTCAGACATGGGACTTGAGACATGGAACTTGAGGCTCTTATCATCCGAACAGTTCCCAGATTTTTTTAATCACCGCGCGCTGCGCCTTGCGTTCGGCCACCGCGATGAAAATGGTGTCCTCGCCCGCAAGCGTCCCGACGATCTCTTTGATCGCCGCGCCGTCAATTTCCACCGCCACCGCCGACGCCAGCCCCGGCTCGCATCGCGCCACGACGAGCGCGTCGCCCGCCACGTCCAAACTCACGAGGCCGCGCGCCGCCGCCGTTCCGCCCGTCGCGCCCGGCACAACGTAACGACCGCGCCGTTTAACCACACCCAACTCTTCCAGATCGCGCGAGATGCTCGACTGCGTGGCCGCGAAGCCCGCGCGTTCGAGGTGCGACGCCAGTTCGCCCTGCGTGCTCACGGGCTTGGCGCGAATCAGGCTCAATAATTTCTGCTGCCGCTTTTCCTTAATCATTGTTCCCTATCTATGCAAAAGATTTGCATAACTTGTGCATAGATGAATAAAATACCACTATAGTTGCATCGAATCAAACCGGCGTGTTGTCCGATCACGGCTGCCGGATCGTGCGGATGTCGTAGCCCGACTCCAGCAGGTCGTGCACCTGACCCGCTTGACTTGAGCATTTGTTTGCTTTATATTGCAAAGTACTTTTCAGATAGTAGTTATTTTTGATGGAATTACACACCCGCGACGTCTCCGAGACCTATTTCAACTGCGTGCAGGCGCGGAAGGACTTACAAACTCGCGCCGAAGCCGACCGGGAATATCCCCGCGGTTCAAGAGGAGGATTTGAATGTTCAGACTAGTATCGTTCGTGGTCGCCGTCTTGCTCGTCGGTACGCCCACTTACGCACAGGACAACAAGACCAGCGAGATCGACAAGATTTTCGGCTGGGTCACGCCGAACGCGCCCGGTTGCTCGGTCGCCGTCTCGCAGCACGGAAAGCCGGTTGTGAACCGCGCTTACGGCTTGGCCGATCTTGAGCGCGACGTTCCGTTGAGTCCGGGGTCGATCTTCGATGCCGGATCGTTGAGGAAGCAATTTGTCGCCGCGGCGGTTCTCCTCCTTGTCGAAGAGGGTCGCCTTTCTCTTTCCGATGATGTCCGTAAATATATTCCAGAGCTTCCTGATTACGGCCACAAGATCACGCTAGACCATATGCTGACGCATACCAGCGGCCTTCGTGACTGGACAGGATTGATGCCGCTGGCAGGCGGAGACCCCGACGCCTTGACCCTGATCCTGCGTCAGCGCGGACTCAATTTCGCGCCCGGCGAGGAATGGGCATATTCGAACAGCGGCTATGTTCTGTTGACAGAGATCGTCGCTCGCACGAGCGGGATGTCGTTCTCCGCATTCACGCGCAAGCGTCTGTTCGAGCCGCTCGGGATGAAGATGACGACATACGTCGACGATTTGAGAGAAGTAATTAAGAACCGCGCCCTCGCCTACGAAAAGGATGGCAACCGCTGGAAGCTGGACATGCTGCTGGGCAACGAGCGCGGCGGCGGTGGAGCCCTTTTCAGCACAGCCGGCGACCTCGTCATCTGGAATGATGCTCTGACGAACGGACGTCTGGGCGCGTTTGTCAGCGAAAAGCTTCAGGAACAGGCGAGGCTGAGCAACGGCAGGAAGCTCAGCTACGCCCGTGGCCTGATCGTGGACTCCCACGGCGGCGGCAGGATGGTGTGGCATTCGGGCGGCGCCGCCGGGTACCATTCATGGCTGGGTCGCCTTCCGGCGCAGGGACTTGCGGTCGCCGTTATGTGCAATTCGGACGCAATGGCCGCGACGCCGCTCGCCCATCGCATCCTCGAACTGTTTGTGCCAGCCGCGCCCGCGCCGGTAGCCGAGACGGGGCCGCCGCCCGCGCTTCCCGCCGATGCCTTACCGGAAGTGAACAGCAAGGCCGGGCTGTTCTTCAATGAGCAGACCGGCGAGCAGATGCGTCTGGTCGTGGATCGCGGCAGATTTCGCGTCGCAGGCGGACCCGGCCTTGTGCCTGTGACCAAGGATCGTTTTCGCCGTTGGGGCGCCTCCGTGCAATTTATGTCGCAGGATGAGTTTGAATTGCACTTCCTGTCGCCAGACCAGTTCGAGCTAAAGTCCATGGAAGGCAAAGCGACACGATACGCCCGCGCCCAGCCTTATGCGCCCGCTGCTGTCGATCTGGAAGCTTTTGCCGGTCGCTACCAAAGCGACGAGATCGGAGCATTTTTCGACATGGCGCCCGGCAAAGACGGCTTGAAGGGTCGTGCGAACGATGCGCCGGGCGCACTGCCTGAATTCAGGCCGGTCGCTCGCGACACCTTTCAACTAGGCGGGGTGATTTTGCGCTTCCGTCGGGACAAAGCCGGAAAGGTTGTTGCGCTCGACTATAGCAACCCCGTCGTCCGCAACATCAAATTCACGCGGCTGAGCGACCGCCCCGGTCGCCCTTAGTGCCCGGAGGGCAGGAAGGTTGTTGAGCAGCGCGACCGGCGGAATCGGGGGTAGAAGCCAGCCCGGAATGACCAGTCAGTAAGGCCAGCTACTTTTACATGATTGCTGTTAGCAGATTCTATGAAAAGGGTTGTGTTGCAGGAATTGCTTTGAGGCGAGAGGAAGCTCTATGGTGCATCTTCTCAGGCGGCGACACCGAAGAGGCTCTGGACGGGTGAGGCTTTCGACGCTTTAGAAAGGTAGACCGCGGGTGACTAACGACAACAACCCTGACGTGGGAAATCTGACAGTGCCGCCGCTAAAGCCGGATTTCGTCGCGCGCGGCTCAATCGTCAGAAAGATCTGGGGCGACACAGAGTTGGTTCTGTTGATCTTCGCCGGCTCAGCCGCCGAGTTCGCCTTGAACAAGGCGGTTGATTGGCTTTTCTTCACGGGCAAGATACCAGCCGACCCCATCGGGCGTTTGTTCTCCACGGTTCGCTACGCGCAGGAGATCGTGTTCGCGGAGAGGGAGGCGGCGGAACAGACGCTCGCCCGGATCAATGCGATCCACGGCGCGGTCGAGCGTCAGCGCGGGCAGAGTATCCCCGACTGGGCTTTCAGGGACGTGCTCTACATGCTCGTTGACTACTCCGAGCGAGCACA
>DASPJG010000181.1:0-3123 GCA_035628755.1 Pyrinomonadaceae bacterium | reverse complement strand
GCGAATGTGTTATAAGAAGTTGTCCCACAATCCAGCTTTTCAGAGGAGCCACCAGATCGTGAGAAAGATCGCCGCACTTCTCCTGTTCGCGTCACTGTCTTTCAACCCGTTCGCCAGCACCGCCACCATCACCGCCGCGCAGGAGACGCCCGCCGCGCAAACGGAGCGCATTGACGCGGAAGTCTATTGGAAGATTCGCAGGGAGGGCACGGAGCGTTCACAAGCGATGCGCACGCTGCATTTCCTGACAGACCTGTACGGGCCGCGCCTGACCGGCTCGCCCAACTTCAAGGCCGCCGCCGACTGGACGGTCGCGCAAATGAACGCTTGGGGACTCAAGAACACGCGCCTCGAACCGTGGGACTTCGGCCACCCCGGCTGGCTGAACGAACGCCTCTCGGCGCACATCATCTCGCCGGTCAAGGACGCGCTCGTCTGCGAGGCGCTCGCGTGGACGCCGGGAACGAACGGCGCGGTCACGGGTCGAGCCTATCAACTCGTCTTGCCCGAACGCCCGACGAAAGAACAGTTGACCGCGTTCCTCGACGGCGTGCGGGAACAGGTCAGGGGCAGGATCGTGCTCGTCGGCAGGCATCAGAGCGTGCCCGTCACCTTCAACCCGCAGAACAAGCGGCGCGAAGATCAGGAGGCGCGCAACCAGTACGACCCGAACAACCCGACCGCCGGGCTGCCGCCTGCTGCCGCTCTCCGGCCATCGCCTTCGCCCGCCGCTGTGGCGGCGCAACCGACGCCGCAAACGCCCGCGACTTTGACCGCGGCGCAGATCGCAGAGCAGCTCGATCAATTTCTCGTCGCAAACGGCGCGCTCGTCCGCGTCAACGACGCGGGGCGCGAGCACGGCCAGATTCGCGCCTTCAACAATCGCACCTTCGACGTGTCAAAAGCAGTGCCCACGGTCGTCATGCGTAACGAAGACTACGGGCGCATCAGCCGCATCCTGGCCGATGGGACGCCGGTCGAGTTGGAGTTCAACATCGTCAACCGCAGCTACCCGGAGGGGCGCACGTCCTACAATGTCATCGGCGAGATACCCGGCACGGACAAGGCCGACGAAGTGGTGATGCTCGGCGGCCACCTCGACTCGTGGCACGCCGCGACGGGCGCGACCGACAATGCCATCGGCTGCACCATCATGCTGGAAGCCGCGCGCATCCTCAACACGCTCGGCATCAAGCCGCGCCGCACGATCCGCGTCGCGCTCTGGAGCGGCGAGGAGCAGGGCTTGCTCGGATCGAAGGCTTACGTCAAAGAACACTTCGGCACGTTCGAGCAGCCGAAGCCCGAGTATTTCAAGTTCAACGGTTATTTCAACATTGATTCGGGGACGGGGCGCATTCGCGGCGCGAACGTCTTCGGCCCGCCGGAGACGGCGACGGTGCTGCGTCAGGCGCTCGCGCCGTTCGAGGACTTGGGCGTCATGGGGGCGATTGCGAACACGAGCCGCCGCACGGGAGGAACCGACAGCACCTCTTTCAACGAGGCGGGGCTGCCCGGCATCGGCCTCGGCCAAGACCCCATCGAGTATGGCACGCACACGTGGCACACGAACCTCGACACTTACGAACGCATCGTCGAGCCGGACGTGCGGAGCGCGGCCATTGTGGTCGCTGCCGCCGTCTATCATGTAGCCATGCGGGAAGAGATGCTGCCGCGCTTCACGAAGGAGAAGATGCCCGCGCCGCCGCCCACCCCAACGCCGAGTCCCACGCCGACCCCTAACCCGACGCCCCGTTAACGCGTCGGCATCAGCGGGCAAATGAAAGCCCCGCCACTGGCGCGACAGGGTGTGTCGCCGGTGGCGGGGCTTAAAATTTCGGGCGGCGCGCGTTCGCGTGACGGCGGCGCAAAAAAGGGCGGGCGTCGTGCCTTAATCTAAGGTAGAAGTCGCGGGGTCAACAAAGAGGTTCGCGAAAGCGCGGCGCGGGTCGGGCGTGTGACGCTGCTGGAATTCTTTGATCCAGGTGGTCACATGGCCGGTGACGTCGCGCGTCGCCTGGCGCGTGCTCTTGGTTTCGATCGGGCGTTTCTTCGCCGCCTTGCCCGTTGCCTCTCGTTGAGACCGCTTGATGATTTTAATGTTCGTGCTCATTGATGTATCTCCGTCGTCAGTCGATCCTCTTGGAACTTCGTTAGCGGGTCTCCAATTTACGTCCCATCTACTAACGCGAGATTTAGACTGAAAACGGATCATCCGAAAATTTCGGCGAGCGTGAGGTGCTTCGAGCGTGGGAGTTACGACGACCGTGCGACTCCGCGAGGCGTGTGCAGATTGGTCAGTTAGTGCCCGACGGGTATCCTCTGAAAGCGCGTCTTACCTTCCGGGTCTTCCCAGGAAATTTCCAGCACGTAAGGCCGGGTCGCGCCCGCGACCACTTTGAGGCGTTCCAGCTGGTTCTGCGTCGGGTCGGCCAACTTGCCGTCAATCAACGTTTTGTGCGGCATCACGGCCTTCTCATTCGGCTGGATGTGCTTGACGGCCTCAAACCGGATGTGCGCGCGCGAGGGCGCGCCGGAAGTTTCTTCGTCCTTCAGAAAGACGGTCAGAACCTCGACACACTTGAGCGGTTGATCGCTCGCGTTCATCAATTCCAGCCGTGTCTCCGCGCCGTCGCCGGTTAAAGCGTGGATGAAGGGCGATGTTTTAGCCTCACTGCTCATAATCTTTTTTTTACGCGGGCGGACGTGCGCCCCGCGCCCTATTTGTACCTGTACGTGATGCGCCCTCTGGTCAGGTCATACGGCGACAATTCGACGCTCACGCGGTCGCCGGCCAGAATGCGGATATGATTTTTGCGCATCTTTCCGCCGATTTGAGCCAGCACGAGATGTTCGCCGCCGTCGAGTTTCACTTTGAAGAACGCGTTAGGCAATTTGTCAATCACCACGCCCTCCGCCGGAACCAAGTCTTCTTTAGCCAATATGTTCTCTCCTTCGTCTGCTGCAAATTGACCGCGTGGCGTCTGGCGGGAACGCAATAACGCTCGCGCCGGACGCGCGCCGCGCCCTTTTAAAGGCTGCGACAAAACGGCTGTCAAACGCGAGCGCGCCCGGATTTGACCGGGCGCGCTCGCATTCGCACTTCATTAGTAGCGGTTGCCGCCA
>DASPJG010000180.1:0-3400 GCA_035628755.1 Pyrinomonadaceae bacterium | reverse complement strand
CCTCGAACTGTTGCGCGAAGCCGGGGGCGACGTGATCGGCCTCGATTGGCGCATCCCTTTGGACGAAGGTTGGCGGCGCATCGGCTACGACCGCGCCGTCATGGGCAACTTCGATCAAATCCTGCTGTTCACCTCTCCCAAGATCATTCGCCAACACGTCGGGCGCATCCTGCAAAAAGCCGAAGGACGCCCCGGCCACATCTTCAACCTCGGGCACGGCATCCTGCCGGAAACGCCCGTCGAGAACGTCGTCGCGCTCGTCGAAGCAGTTCACGAGATGAGCCGGAGATGAGTGTGTAAGTCTGAACACGTCTGGTTTAGAGATGAGTGAAAACCTGCTCGAAAAACTTCGCTTCTGGGGACGGCATCGCTGCCCGCGCTGCCGCATGCCCCTGCGCGCCGAAGAGTTGGCCTGTCCGGTCTGCGAACTTCAGATCGTGTTCCTCGGCGAGAGCGGCGAAGTGATGGTCGAGATGGTGGCGGTCGCAGACCCGGGCGATCTGGAGCGCGCCGAGGTGAGCGAGTATCACCTGACGCTCGCGCTCGAAGAGGCGGGCGACATGCACATGCCGCGCCTTTATCTCCCGACGCGCCCGCAGCGCGCCGACCTTGTTCCGCTCCCCGGCGGTACGTTCGGCATCCGCTTTCACAACCGCATCGCCCTCGAAGACATCAGTCGCGGTTGAGCGCGTCCCTTGTCCGTTTGCAGTTCGTTGAAAAGTTACGCGAGAGTTCGACGGGCGCTCCCTCGCCCGCTTGAGCCAAACATAAACCCCTAAACCCCTGAGGATTCCCCCGATGCTGAAGCAAAATAGAAGAACCCCCATCGGCCTACTTGTGTTCGCCGGACTGTTGTTCGCCTTCGCGGGCGAGGCTGCGGCGCAAAAAACCTGCAAGCCGCGAGTTGACAAAGGAAACATCGCGGTCGAACTGACGATCCCTAACTTTAACGGCGGGCAGCGCGTCGTCTTGAGCATGCCCGCGAAGGCCAAAGAGGTGCGCGCCTTCGGCGACGCCGCCCCGAATCAATCGGCCAATCACGCCTCGCCCGTCTCTTATTCCGTCGTCATCACCGAAAAGCGCAACGACGGCGTGACGCTCGACCTCGTTGTCAGCATGCAGAACAGGAGCGGCGCGTGGCAGGTCACGAAACGCACCATCGTTCTGCCCCACGAAACCATCGTCGAGCAGCGTTACATGACGGGCGTGCAGGTGAAGGCTTACTTCAAACTGCGCCCCTTCAATTGCAAGAGCCTCTAAACCGCATGACAAGTGAGCCAACGCTCGAAGACGAGATCAGGGAGATAGTCAAACGCGAGACGCGCGCGTGGGACACGAAAGATGTCGCGCTGCTGTTGACGATCTTTCACCCCGACATGGTGTGGCCGTGGCCGCCCGACGCGCGCTCGCACGATCCGGCCACGTGGGTCTTCTGGGCGGGTCGCTACAACTACGAGCGTTGGCGCGCGAACTGGCAGGAGTTGTTCGACACGCACGAACTCGTCCACAACCGCCGCGAGATCGTGAAGATCGTGTTAACGGCAGAGGGCGACGGGGCATTTGCCGTCGTTGACGTGGACACGATGTGGCGCGACCGTGCGGGTCAGGACTTTCGCTGGCAAGGCCGCGCCTGCAAAGTCTATGCGAAGGTCGGAGGCGACTGGAAGATGACGATGCACACGGGGCTGCTCGACTACGGGCAAGCCTGAACCGCGCCCGCGCGACGGATGCGCGGCGGCGCAGATTCAAGGGGCTGAAATTTTTCAAGGGGTTAATTTCGATGAGCGATTCACGAACGGCAGAACCTTACGACGCGATCCTCGTCGTCTCCTTCGGCGGCCCCGAAGCGCCCGACGAGGTGATGCCGTTTCTCGAAAACGTGCTGCGCGGTCGCAACGTCCCGCGCGAGCGCATGGTCGAGGTGGCGCATCACTACGACTTGTTCGGCGGCGTCAGTCCCATCAACGGGCAGAACCGCGCGCTCATCGCCGCGCTCGAACGCGAGTTAGGCGCGAACAATCTCAACCTTCCCGTCTACTGGGGCAATCGCAACTGGCATCCGCTGCTCGCCGACACGCTGCGGCAAATGCGTGCCGACGGTATCCGCCGCGCGCTCGCCTTCGTCACCTCGGCCTACAGTTCATATTCCGGCTGTCGCCAGTATCGTGAAGACATCGAACGCGCGCGCGAGGCGGCGGGCGAAGGCGCGCCGCTGGTTGATAAGCTACGCGTCTTCTATAACCATCCCGGCTTCATCGCGCCGAACGTCGAAAATTTGCGCGCCGCGCTCGCGCGAATACCGTATGAGCGGCGGCGCGAGGCGCGCGTCGCTTTCACGGCGCACAGCATCCCGCTCTCGATGGCCTCCGCCTGCGACTATCAAGCGCAACTGCTCGAAACCTGTCGCCTCGTCGCGGAAGGCGCGGGACACTCGCGCTGGCAACTCGTCTTCCAGAGCCGGAGCGGCTCGCCCGCGCAGCCGTGGCTTGAGCCGGACATCTGCGACCACCTGCGCGAGTTGAAACGGTCGGGCGCAACCGACGTGGTCGTCGCGCCAGTCGGCTTCATCTCCGATCACATGGAGGTCTTGTATGACCTCGACACGGAGGCGCGGCAAGTCGCGCAGGAGATCGGACTCAACCTTATCCGCGCGGCCACCGTCGGCACGCATCCCACTTTCATCAAGATGATCCGCGACCTTATCGTCGAACGTCAGACGTGCGACCCCATGCGGCCTGCGCTCGGCGCGCGCGGCGCGAAAGAAGATGTCTGTCCCGCCGATTGCTGCCTGCCGGGCGCGGGGCGACCGCACGCCGCCCCTACGCAAATTGGCAACTCCGTGCGTCCCGCATCAACGAATGAACGACCCGCAAGCAACTAGGCCGCGCCGCGTCGCCGTCGTCGGCGGCGGCATCAGCGGGCTGGCGGCGTCGCACGAACTTATACGACACGCGCGCTCTCACGACCCCGCGCTCGAAGTTCTCCTCATCGAAGCCTCCGCGCGACTCGGCGGCACGATTCGCACCCGCACCCGCGAAGGCTTCCTGCTCGAAAGCGGCCCCGACGCCTTTATCTCCGAGAAGCCGGAAGCCCTCGAACTCGCCGCACAACTCGGACTCGAATCACACCTGCTCGAAACCAACACGGAGCATCGCCGCTCTTTCATCGTGCGCGGCGGGCGTCTGCGTCCCGTGCCCGAAGGCTTTCACCTGCTCGCGCCTTCGCGCTTCCTGCCTTTCCTGACGACGGACATTTTCAGTTGGGCGGGCAAGGCGCGCATGGCTTTCGATCTGCTCCTGCCGCGTCGCGCGGGCGCGCAGGCAAACGGCGACGACGACGAAAGCCTCGCGGAGTTTGTCCGCCGCCGTTTCGGGCGCGAGGCTCTGGAACGCATGGCGCA
>DASPJG010000179.1:0-4834 GCA_035628755.1 Pyrinomonadaceae bacterium | reverse complement strand
CGCTTCGTGCTAAAAGTTCCCGACGTATTCTCCCGAACCTATTTTTACGCTGCCACACGTCTATGAAAACACTGCTTCTGCTCCGCCACGCGAGAACCGGCCAGTTCAGCCCCACCGGGCGCGACTTCGACCGCCCGCTCGTCGAACAAGGCCGCGCCGATGCGCTGCTCGCCGGTCAACTTCTGCGGCGCAGGCAACTCACGCCCGATTCCGTTATCTGCTCGCCCGCCCTGCGCGCGCGCCAGACCGCCGCCGCCGTGTCTGAAGCCGCACAACTCGCCGTCCAGCCGCTTTTCCACGAACGCATCTACGAAGCGGGCACGGAGCAGTTGATCGAAGTCGTCGCGGAAGCGGGAGGCAGGGCGGGCGTGCTTCTCGTCGTCGGCCACAATCCCGGCCTACAGGAGTTGCTCGAACGCCTGACGGGCGAGCGCGCAGCTATGAGTCCGGCCACGCTCGTGCGCATTGATCTCGACATAGAAGCGTGGGACGAACTGCCCGGCGCGGGCGCGGGGCGGCTCGTCTTCGCGCTCGCCCCGCAGGCAACGTCGTCCTGACCTCGAACAACTCTACTTTGAAAAAACTCTAAGGGGCGCGCAACACCGCGAGCGGCTTGCGCGTGAGTGCGTCGAAACTCGACAGCGCGCCCACCGCCGCGACGAGCAGGACGGTCGCGCCCAGCCCCGCGAGATAGAGCCACGGCGTAAAGCTCCACGGGATTTCAAACACGAAACGCGAGAGCGTATAAGAGAGCGCGATGGCCGCGAGCGTGCCGACGAGTCCTGCCGTCAGGCCGAGCAGCCCGTATTCCGCGAGCATGATCAGGAGCAGCACCTTGCGTTTTGCGCCGAGCGTCTTCAAGACCGCCGCCTCGTAGACGCGCTGCCACTTCGTCATGGCAATCGAGCCGACGAGAATGAGCACGCCGCTCAAAAGCACGAACCCGCCGATGAACGACACGGCGAGCGTTACGTTGTTCAAAATCCGCGTCACGGCGCGCATGATGTCCGCCACGTCTATAACGGAGACGTTCGGGTATTTGTCGAGCAGCGCGCGTTGAAAGCGGCCACGCTCGGCATCGGTTGTGGGGCCGTTGATGGGCGCGATCAACATCTGCGGCGCGTTTTCCAGCGCGCCCGGACGGAAGAGGACGAGAAAGCCCGTGCGCGAGTTGCGCCAGTCAACGCGGCGGATGCTCGTGACGCGCGCCGTCAGGCGGCGACCCGTGATGTCGAACGTGATCGTGCCGCCGAGGTCGAGTCCGGCCAGCCCGCGCATGCCCTCTTCGATGGACACCTCCGGCTCGCTCGAAGGCGTCCCGTCCCAGAACGCGCCCGCCACGATGGTCTCGTTCTCTTCGAGGTGCGGCCTGTAGGTCACGACGTACTCGCGCCCGAGCATGCCGCGTTGCCCGCGCCGCGCCCGGTCGTTGATGTCTATGCTCTGCCCGTTGATGGCGGCGATGCGCGTGCGCACGGTCGGGACGAGCGTGGGGCGTTCGCCCGTCGCCTTCGTGATCAACTCCTCGACGCCCTCTTTCTGATCCTTCTGCACGTCGATCAAAAACATGTTCGGCAACCGGGCGCGCGCCGCCGGGTCGAACTCGCGCACGAGGTTTTGTTGCAGCGATTGCGTGGCGATGACGAGAAACGCGCCAAGCCCGACGGCCAGCACCACGACGCGCGTCTGGTTGCCGGGGCGATACATGCTGTTGACGGCGTGCCGGAGCGCGAACGAGCGTGCGTGGCGCGCGCGCCGGATAAAGAAGATGACGAGCAACGCCGTCAGTTGCAGCGCGCCCGCCGTCAGCGCGAGTCCCGCCATGAAAAACGCGCCCACGCGAATTGACCCCGCCTGCCACGCCGCGAGCGCGACCAGCCCGCCCCCGACCGCCAGCGCGACGAGCGAGCGCGCCAGCCCGATGCGCCTCAGCGACACCGCGCCCCGCACACGTTTGAGCCAGCTTTCGTTCGCGTCGGCCACCGCGCCCGCGCCGCCGCCCGCCGCCGTGTCTTCGCGCAGCAGCATGTTCGGTTTGATGTGGCGCACGCGCAGCAGCGGCAGCGCGGAGAACAGCAGCGAGATGAGCAGGCCGAGCGCAAGCCCCTGCGCGATTGCGCCCGCCGTCAATTCGTAACTCATGTTGGGAGGCAGCGTCTCGCTGAAACGCCGTGCGACGACGAGCAAGCCCGCTTTCGCCAGCGCGACCCCGAAAAGGCTGCCCGCAAAGCCCAGCGCGAGCACCTGCGCGAGATACACGCCCGCGATCATGCGGCTCGATGCGCCCACGCACTTGAGCACGGCGATGGTGCGCTTCTTCTGTTCGATGAACACGCGCGTCACGTTCGACACGCCGATGCCGCCGAGCACGAGTATGACCAGCCCCGTCAGCGACAGATAGTTCTCCGAGCGCGTGTATTGCTCGTTCAAACCTTCCTGCGAATCCCTGTACGAGCGCACGCTAACGAGACTGTCTCTCAGCCCCGCGCGCAAGTCCGCGACCACGGCGTTCAATTCCCCGGGCGGCACTTGCATCAGTATCCTATGGCGCGCGCGGCTGCCGAAGCCGGTCAAGCCCGTCGCGGCGACCGCCCCGCGTGCGATGAAGATGCGGGGGCCGATGCGGAAGCCGCCCGTCGCGCCCGGCTCCTGCCCCGTCACGCCGCGTATCTGAAACGTCGAGTTGCCGATCTTAACTTCGTCGCCGACTTTCAAACTCAGCCGCTCAAGCAGCGACGCGGCGACCACCACGCCGTTGTTCTCCAGCAGCGCGTGCGTGAACTGCTGGCCGTCCGCCAGTTTGAACTCGCCGTAGAGCGGGTAAGGCGCGTCGATGCCTTTCAACTCGACCATCAACGCGCCCTCGCGCGCGTCGTCTGCCGGGCGCAGCATCGTCGAAACCTCAACGGTCTGCGTCTGCGCCCCGACGCCGCGCGCCTCCGCGATGCGCTTGACCGTGGCGAGCGTCGTCTCGTTCATCTCGCGCGACGAATCAACCTGCACGTCTGCGGTCAGGATGTTGCGCGCCTCGGAGACCATCGCCGCGTTGACGTTCTGGATGGTCGAACGCAGCGCGACGATTGCGCCGACGCCGATGCCGATGCACAGGAAGAAAAAAAGTAGCCGCTTCCACGAAGAGCGTATCTCGCGCCGCGCCATTCGCCAGATGAATTTCATCGCCGCCCCTGCTGCTGCTCTTGCTGCGTTCCCGTCGTCTCCAACGCCTCGTCGCGCGCCCCGTCGTCACCGCCGCCCATCGCCGCGCCGTCGCCGTTTTCCGGCGCGCCCGCCGCGCTGCTGTCGCTGACGACGCGCCCGTCGCGCAGCGCGATGCGCCGGTCTGCGAGCGCGGCGAGTTCGTGGTCGTGCGTGATGAGCAGGAGCGTCGTCCCGCGCTGGCGGTTGAGTTTCAACATGAGGTCGAAGACGTGGCGACCGTTGCGTGAATCGAGGTTGCCGGTCGGCTCGTCGGCCAGCAGGATCGAAGGGTTGTTCGAGAAGGCGCGCGCAATCGAGACGCGCTGCTGCTCGCCGCCCGACAACTGCGACGGGTAATGATGCGCGCGCGCCGTCAGGTCAACGTCCGCGAGCAGAGCGCGCGCACGCTCGGGCGCGTCGCGCAAGCCCGCGATCTCCATCGGCACGAGCACGTTCTCGTAGGCCGTCAGCGAAGAGATGAGATGGAAGGATTGAAAGACGATGCCGATCTTCCTGCCGCGCAACTCGGCGAGCGCGTCTTCGCTCATCGCCGTGATCTCCGCGCCGTCGATGGTGATCTTGCCCGCCGTGGGCGCGTCGAGTCCGGCGATGAGTCCGAGCAGGGTTGACTTGCCGCTTCCCGAAGGGCCGACGATGGAGACGAACTGCCCGCCGGGGATCGAGAGATCGAGCGAGTGCAAAATAGTCAGCGTCTCCGCGCCGGAAGCAACTTCTTTCCTGAGTCTGTATAATTCAATCATGCGTAAATTTATTTCGTTCAGCTTAACATTACTCGCAGCCTTTATCCTCTGCGCCTGCGGCAACACGCAACGGGACGTGCTCGCGCCGCCCGCGCCGACGACGACAGCCCCGGCGCAAAACTTGCCCAGGATCGTCGCGCTCGGCGACAGCCTGACGGCAGGTTACGGCCTCTCCCTTCACGAAAGTTACCCGTCGCTCTTACAAGAACAACTCAAACGTGATGGTTTTGAGTACGAAGTCGTGAATGCAGGAGTTTCCGGCGACACGACCGCAGGCGGCCTGCGCCGCCTCGACTGGGCGCTCGAAGGCGACGTGCGTTTCGTCATCCTCGAACTCGGCGCAAACGACATCCTGCGCGGCCTGCCCCCCGAAGAGATGCGCAAGAACCTCTCGCAGATCATCGAACGCTCGCGCGCGCGCGGCGCGGAAGTGCTGCTCGCCGGTATGTATGCCCCGACCAATTCCGGCGCGGAATACAGCCGCGCCAGCATGGAAGTTTTCCCTGCGCTCGCAAAGGAATACGACCTCACGCTCATCCCCTTCTTTCTCGACCGCGTGGCCGGAATCGAAAATCTCAATCAGGCCGACGGCATCCACCCCAACCCCGAAGGCACGCGCATCGTCGCCGAAACTGTCTACCGGCATCTCAAGCCGATGCTGGAAAAGAAACGTTGAACGCAGCCTGCGGATTTCTGGTGAGGAAACCCGGCAGGATTAAACGGCTAAAAGGACGGGGAGTGACTAAATCAGACATGAGACAAAATCAATGATGTTGCTTGGGTAGCGCGGATGCTGTTGTTTATAGCTCTGTCGTTGGTTCCAACACCAGACGAACAACTCGACCGCCCGACGCAGAGCATGAATGCACTTGGAG
>DASPJG010000178.1:0-3342 GCA_035628755.1 Pyrinomonadaceae bacterium | reverse complement strand
ACTTTTGTTTTCGGTTGCGAGTTGTGCCATTCTTAACTACGTGCCGCGAGGCACAACTCGGACAGGTTATTTCTGCAAAGCACACACTTCACAGAGTAGCCTGTTCGGGCCTCCATCATAAATTCTCAATCACTACCAAATTTTGTATGGGCGCCGCCCCTCGAAAGTGTGATGCGCGACGACTTCGGCTATACTGGCGACCGCACGAACCTGCACGCCGTCTAGAATTGATAAGACTTATGACACGAGAACAGCGGGACGCTTCGTTTCACAGCGAAGAGTTATTTCGCCTTGTCGCCGAGAAGGTTGAAGACTTCGCCGTCTTCGCGCTTGACCTGAATGGCGTCGCCGCGAGTTGGAACCCCGGCGTCGAGAAACTGCTCGGCTACGCCGAAGACCAGTTTCTCGGCCTCGACACTTGTGTCCTCTTCACGCGCGAAGACAACGAGCGCGGCGAGTGTGAGCGCGAGATGCGCGTCGCCGCCGAGCACAGGCGCGCCGAAGATCGCCGCTGGCACATCCGCCGCGACGGCACGCGGTTCTGGGCGAACGGGCTGTTGATGGCCTTGCCCGACGAGGCGGGCGTGCTGCGCGGCTACGCGAAAATCCTGCGCGACGAGACGGCGCGCAAGGAGGTGGAAGATCGCCTGCGCGAGTCGGAAGCGTTTGGCCGCAACATACTGGAAAGCATCTCGGATGCCTTTTACGCGCTCGACCGCGAGTGGCGGTTCACTTACCTCAACCGGCGGTGCGAGCCGATTCTGCGGCGCAGCCGCGAAGAGTTGCTCGGCAAGAACATCTGGGAGGAGTTTCCAGATGCAACCGGCACGATCATCTCCGAGCAGTTTCACAAGGCGGTGGCGGAGAGGGTGACCGTCACGTTCGAGACGTTTTACCAGCCGCTCGACGCGTGGATTGAGGTGCGCGCTTACCCCTCGCCCGACGGGCTATCGGTCTACTTCCACGACATCAACAAGCGCAAGCAGGCCGAACGCGAGCGCGAGCGGCTGCTCAGAGAGGCGCAGGAAGCCAACCAACTCAAGGACGACTTTCTCGCCATGCTCTCACACGAACTACGCACGCCGCTCACCGCCATCCTCGGCTGGTCGCGCCTGTTGCAGATGAGCGACTTCGACAAGGAGGCAACGGCGCGCGCGCTGCTCACCATCGAGCGCAACGCGCAGGCGCAGACGCAACTGATAGACGACCTGCTCGACACCTCGCGGATCATCACCGGCAAAATGCGTCTGGACGTGCGCCCCGTCGATCTGGCGAGCGTCATCGTCGCCGCCGTGGATACCGCGCGCCCCGCCGCCGAAGCCAAAGACATCAACTTGCAGACGATCCTCGACACGCAGGCCGACCCCATCTCCGGCGACCCCGACCGCTTGCAGCAGGTGGTGTGGAACCTGCTCTCGAACGCCATCAAGTTCACCCCGAAGGGAGGACGCGTGCAGGTCAGGCTGGAGCGCGTCGACTCGCACATCGAGATCACGGTGGCAGACACGGGGCGCGGAATCGCGCCCGAGTTTCTGCCGCACGTCTTCGACCGTTTCCGGCAGGCCGACCAGACGACGACGCGCACGCACGGCGGACTCGGACTGGGGCTGGCAATCGTGCGGCAGTTGGCCGAATTGCACGGGGGCTCGGTTCGGGTCGAGAGCGGAGGCGAGGGACGCGGCACGAGTTTCTGCGTCAGCCTGCCGCTTCTGCCGCTGCGACAAGAAAGTGTGGGCGACGCGCCGCGCGCGCCCGCGCTCGCGAGGAGCGAAGCCAAAGCTGCCTGCCCGCCCGAACTCGACGGGCTGCGCGTGCTCGTCGTGGACGACGAACCGGACACGCGCGAGTTGCTGGCGGCGGTGCTCACCTCTTGCGGAGCGCGGGTGATCCAAGCGGCGACGGCTGTGGAGGCGTTCGAGCACGTCGAGCGCACGCGCCCGGACGTGCTCATCACAGACATCGGGATGCCCGAAGAGGACGGCTATTCGCTGCTGGCGAGAATTCGCAGTCTGCCGCCGGAGCGCGGCGGCGGGATGCCTGCGGCGGCGTTGACGGCCTACGCGCGAGCCGAAGACAGGGTGCGCGTGCTGCGCTCCGGTTTTCAGATGCACGTGCCGAAGCCGGTCGAACCGGCGGAGTTGATAACCGTCGTCGCCAACCTCGCCGGGCGACTCGGCGGCGCGAAGTAGACGTTAACTCCGGCGACGCGCTTTTCCGCCTCAACGCTTCAAACGCCGCGCGCTGCATGACTTTCAGAGAGAAAGGATTGTCGAGGATGACCTGGATCAAAACCGTGCCGATGTCGGAAGCCGACGAAAAACTGCGCCGCGCGTTGGAAGCGCAGCGCGAACTGTACCCCGTCGAATACGCCCAGCCGGTACACCCCACGCCCGACGGCGAATCCTCCGGCATCGTCGCCTCACACAGTCTCATCCCGGACGCGCTTTTCCACGCCTTCGCCACCTTCGGCGTGCTGATGTCGCCCGAACTGCCGCTCACGCGCGCGCAGCATGAGATGATCACGACGGTAGTGTCGGCCACGAACCGCTGCCATTATTGAATCGAGTCTCACGCAGAGTTTCTGCGTCGGGTCACGCTGGACGAAGGATTGGTCGCGGCCTTGCGAGAGGACTACAGGTCAGCCCCCATCTCGGAGCAGGACAGGGCAATGCTCGACTTCGCCGCGCAACTAACGCGCGACGCCACGCGCATCACGCCCGCCGACCACGAACGCCTGCGCGCCGTCGGCTTCGACGACAGGGGCATTCTCCAGATCACTCTCATCGCTTCGTGGTTCAACTACATCAACCGCGTGGCCGACGCGCTCGGCGTGGGTAGGGATTAGGCGCAGGGAACAAAACCGGAGGGGCGACGGTCGCGCTCGCGTCTTTGTCAAAGACGCGAGCGCGACCGTCGTCCCTCCGGTTATTCGCTCGCCACGCTCGTTTAAAAGCGGCGTCGGATGAGCCTCACTTCGCCGTGCCGTCGAAGTAAGCCTGCGTCTGCGGCCAGATGTACAAGGCCACCTTTCGCCCCATCTCAAGCCCGGCGACGTTGTCGGCCTGAATGTGATAGCCGCCCATGACGCGTGAGATGCCCGCCATCTCCGCCGTCGCGGTGAAGGTCGGCAACTTGAGCGTCACCACGCCGTCCTGAGACATGCCCGCCGCCGGTTTGCCGTCGATCATTTGCTTCACTTCGCAGGAGATGCCCGGCTCGGTCAGTTCGCCCGCGTGTCTCTGCTCGGTCGCGCCGAAGAAGTCGCTGCCGGTGAATAGTTCGAGTGTCTTGGCGCAGGCCGCGCTCACCGCGCTGTGGCCGGAGACGTAGCCGGGGAAGGGC
>DASPJG010000177.1:0-5782 GCA_035628755.1 Pyrinomonadaceae bacterium | reverse complement strand
AAATGATTAACGAGAACAGCCCGGCTTCCAAGCGCATCCCCGTCCGCTTTGTAGACGAAGAGGGCGATGCCGATTACCATGCCGCGCCCGAACAGACGGACGACGACAACACGCCCACGCCCGACGAACTCGGGCGCGCCTCGATCTACGAAGGCGAGACCGAAATGCAGCGGCGCATTGATCGCGGCGCGGAACAGGACAGCGGGCAGGGCAAGGACGAAGCCGACGACCGCGATACGGCGGGCGCACCGCCACGCGTGGACGTGCCCGAAGAACGCGACGAACAAGACACGCACCGCCACATGGACGCGGGCGACGCGAACGGCGCGCGGTCGAACGCGCGTCCCGCAGGCGCGCGGGGCGGCGCGAATTCCGCGTTGGCGATTCAGGCCGAACTGTTCGCCGCGCAGGCCGAGTTGGAGATGGTCGAGGGGCAGTTACAGAAGGCGCGCGCCGAGCGTCAGGAACTGCAAGACCTCGCGGCGCGGCGACAGGCCGATTTCGACAATTACCGCAAGCGCGTCGAGCGTGAACGCAGCGAAACTTATAACCGCGTCGTCGCGGAGGTGGTGGGGCAGTTATTGCCGGTGATGGACAACCTGCGCCGTGCGCACGAGGCCGAGTCGTCGGTCGGAGCGACGGAGTCGCAGGAGTTCAGAAATTTTTTGCATGGGGTCGAGTTGATCAGCAAGCAGTTGAACGGCGTGTTGGAAGGTTTGGGGCTTGAGCAAGTGCCGACGGTCGGGCATCGCTTCGACCCGCATGTGCATGAGGCCATCGCCACCGAGCAGACGGATGAATTCGAGCCTGATACCGTGATGCAGGAGATTGTGCGCGGCTATCGCCTCGGCGAGAAACTGTTGCGTCCCGCGATGGTGAAAGTGGCAACAAAATAACAGTCTCAGGTTTCAAGTTTCGGGTTTCAAGTTAAAGAACACTTCAGACCTGAACCTAAAACCTAAAACCTGAAACTTGAAACTTAAAAGTTATGGGCAAAGTTATCGGCATAGATTTGGGGACGACGAACTGTTGCGTGGCCGTGCTGGAAGGCGGCGCGGTGCAGATCATCCCGAACAAGGAAGGCGGGCGCACGACGCCTTCGGTGGTCGGGTTTACGGATAAGGGCGAGCGACTCGTCGGGCAGATCGCTAAGCGGCAGGCCGTGACCAACGCCTCCAACACCGTCTACGCCGTCAAACGTCTCATCGGTCGTAAATTCGATTCCCCGGAAGTGCAGCGTGCGCTCGAAACCACGCCCTTCGAGATCATTGATTCACAGAACGGCGACGCGCGCATCCGCGTGCAGGGACGCGTCTACAGCCCGCAGGAAATCTCCGGCATCGTGCTGCAACGCCTCAAAGCCGCCGCCGAAGATTTTCTCGGCGAAGCGATCACAGAGGCCGTCGTCACCGTGCCCGCCTACTTCGACGACTCGCAGCGACAGGCGACGAAAGACGCCGGAAAGATTGCCGGTCTCCGCATCGAACGCATCATCAACGAGCCGACCGCCGCCGCGCTCGCTTACGGTCTAGGCCGCTCCGCCTCCGAGCGCATCGTCGTCTACGATCTCGGCGGCGGCACGTTCGACGTGTCCATCCTCGAAATGAACGACGGCGTTTTCGAGGTGCTGTCCACTTCGGGCAACACTTTTCTCGGCGGCGAGGATTTCGACGAGCGGATCATCAACTGGATGGTCGAACAGTTTCGCGAAGAGACGGGCATCAATCTGCGCGAAGACCGTCTTGCCCTCCAGCGTTTGAAAGAGGCCGCCGAGCGCGCCAAGTGTGAACTCTCTTCGCTGACCGAGACGAACATCAACTTGCCGTTTATCGCCGCCGATGCCACCGGGCCGAAGCATTTCAGCAAGACTTTCACGCGCGATACCTTCGAGCGACTCGTCCAAGACCTCGTCGAACAGACCATCGAGCCGTGCCAGAAAGCGCTCTGGGACGCGAAACTGCAACCGGACAACATTGACAAGGTGCTGCTCGTCGGCGGCCAGACGCGTTCGCCCATTATTGCGCGCACGGTGCGGGAAATTTTCGGGCGCGAGGCTTCGTCCGAGATCAACCCGGATGAGGTGGTCGGGATGGGCGCGGCCATTCAGGGCGGCGTGCTGACGGGCGAGGTGAAAGACATCGTGCTGCTCGACGTGCTCCCGCTCTCGCTCGGTCTGGAGACGCGCGGCGGCCTCTTCACGAAATTGATCGAGCGTAATTCCACTATCCCCTTGAAGAGCAGTTTGACGTTTACGACCGTCGCGGACAATCAATCAACCGTGGAGATTCACGTGTTGCAGGGCGAGCGCGAGATCGCGCAGGGCAACCGTTCGCTCGGCAAGTTCGAGTTGGTGGGGATACCGCCGGGGCCGCGCGGCGCGGCGCAGATTGAGGTGAGTTTTGAAGTGGACGCGAGCGGCCTGCTCAGCGTCTCGGCGCAGGAGAAGGCGACGGGGCGACAGCAGCAGATGCGCATCACGCCGACCTCCGGTTTGAACCCCGACGAGATTGACATCTTGATTGCGGAAGCCACCTCTTCGGCCAGCAAGGATCAGCGCGCGAAAGAACTCATACACACGCGCAACCGGCTCGACAGCCTCTTGCGCAACACCCAGCGCACGTTTAAAGAATTGGCCGCCGCGCTCTCCGCCGAGGAGCGACAGGACGCCACGCGCGTCTTCAGCGAAAGCGCGGACGCCGTAGAATCCACGGACGAAGAGCAAATCCGGCGCGCTCTCGCAGATGTCGAGCGCATCGCCTCCGTACTCACAAACGCCATGCTCGGCGGCGCGACCCCGGCGGCGGGCACTATCGTCACGAACAGCAATGATCCCGGTTGATATTTTAAAAAGAAGTAAATCGTGAATCGTAAATCGTAAATAGCAAAGACCCCGATTGAATCTATTTACGATTTACGATTCACGATTTACGATTTGAGTTATGAGCAAAAAGGACTATTACGAAATTTTAGGCGTCGGGCGCAACGCGACCGAGCAGGAGTTAAAGAGCGCGTACAAGCGTCTGGCGATTCGTTATCATCCCGATAAAAATCCGGGCGATGCCGAGGCGGAGGAGGCTTTCAAGGAAGTGGCCGAGGCTTACGGCGTGCTTTCGAATGCGGAGCAGCGCGCGCGTTATGACCGCTACGGTCACGCGGGCGTCTCCAACAGCGCGAGCGCGGGCGCAAACTGGGGCGCGCAGGGCTTCGGCGGCATCGAAGACATACTCGGCGATCTTTTCGGTTTCGGCGACGTGTTCGGCGGGCGCGCGGGCGCGGGCGGCGGGCGACGTTCGAGCGGGCAACGCGGCGCGGACTTGCGCTACGATCTGGAAATCACGCTCGAAGAAGCAGCCGAAGGCATGACGGCGCAACTGCGCATCCCACGGCTTGAGACCTGCGAGACCTGCACGGGTACGGGCGCGAAAACCGGCACGCAGCCCGAGACTTGCGCGACGTGCAGCGGCGCGGGGCAGGTGCGTTATCAACAGGGATTCTTCTCCGTCGCGCGCACGTGCGGTGCGTGTCGCGGCACTGGCCGCATGATTAAGAATCCTTGCGAGACGTGCAGGGGCGCGGGGCGCGTGGAACGCGAGCGGCAGATGGAAGTGAAAGTCCCGGCGGGCGTCGAAACCGGCTCGCGCCTGCGCATCACGGGCGAGGGCGAGGGCGGCGCGCAGGGCGGCGCCTCCGGCGACCTCTATGTCGTCATCCACGTCAAAGAGCACGAGCAGTTCGAGCGACAGGGCAGCAATCTTTACGCAGCCGTCCCCGTTACGTTCGCGCAGGCCGCGCTCGGCGCGGAGATCATGGTGAAGACGCTGAGCGGCGAACAGCCTTTGAAGATTCCGGCGGGCACGCAGACCGGCACGGTCTTTCGTCTCAAAGGCCACGGCATGCCGGTGCTCGGCGGGCGCGGGCATGGCGACCTCTTCATCTCCGTCGCGCTCCGCACGCCGACCACGCTCACGCGCGAACAGCGTCGCCTCCTCGAAGAACTCTCGAAGATCGAAGACCGCGACCTCGAAGACAAAGGACTCATTGACCGCGTGCGCGACATCTTCGGCTAATCCACGACCAAACTCGCTCAGAGGCCGTCTCTTCAACTGAAGAGGCGGCCTTTCTTTTAGCTCGTGCCACGCCTCTCCGACATGCCGGAGCGCGCGATCTGAGCGTTTTGCAACGATACAAGTGTCCGTGCTGTCGCGTAATAAAATGGACGGCAAACGGTCAGCGAAATTTCAGCGAGGCGGCGGCGAGAGGCCGTTTTTGCGTATTTTGCCCCAAACTTCGCCTCGACACGTTTGGCCGGGTGAGAGGCACAATGCTTGCTCTGTAGGTTGTTGCGAACTGTTAACCGCGTCTCTCCCAAAACAGATGTGGCGACGGGAGTTAAGTAAAATGAAAACATTCAATCGCGCTATTTTGGGCGCACTGGCCTTGATGCTCATGTTCGGCGCAAACGTCGCACAGGCGGCGAGTCTGGACGACAGCGACGCGGAAGGGCGTCTGGTCAATGTCCGTGTCGTGGAGGTCAGCGACGAACGCATCTCCGTGATGACTCAGGAAGGCGTCGAACACGTGATCGCCGTCTGCCGGGTCAATACGCAGGTGAAGCGCGGCAAGCAGTATGTTAACAGCAAAGACTTGCGCGTGGACGACGTGGTGACAATCGTGCTCGACGAAGAGAAGCAGGTGAAGTTCGCTAAGAACATCGAAGTCAGGGAGATGGTGGCGGAACACCAGCCCTAATGAATAAAATTCTACGCGTTCGCCGGTGAGATGGAGGCGTCCCTTGTGGGCGTCCCCTCGCACACTCACCGGCAACCAAGAGCCGCTTGGCCTTCACGGGTCAAGCGGCTTTTAGTTTGAGGATGACGGATGGATGAAGAAACCATACAAGCGAGTCGAGCGTTTCTTTCATCCTCCATCTCTCATCACTTTCTATACCGGATATGGCCACGGCGCGCGGTGTCCTCTTCGGCGTCGAGGTTTCCGAGACGCAGCGACACGTCGGCGTTGAGGTCGAGGCCGGCGCGCTCGCCCGCTTGAAGTTTGACCGTCCCGGCGGCGGCAATCATGGCGGCATTGTCGGTGGAGAGATGGCGGGAAGGGAAGTAGACCGGAATCCCCAATCGCGCGCCCGACGCGTCTGCCGCGTCCCGTAGCGCGCCGTTGCAGGCCACGCCGCCCGCGACAATGAGCGTTCGCGGGCGATGTTCGGCGGCCAGTTTCTCCGTCGTGCCGACGAGCGAGCGCACGACCACGCTTTGAAAACTCGCTGCCAAATCTTTCACCGCCTGCGCGGGCGGCTCGCCTTCCGCGACGGGTTGCAGGCCGGTTTCGCGCACGTATTTCGAGACGGCGGTTTTGAGTCCGCTGAAACTAAAGTCCGGCAGCCCGTCGCCCATGCGCGGCACGCTGAAGGGCACGACGCGCGCATCGCCCTCCCGCGCCAGCCGCTCAATGATGGGGCCGCCGGGATAACCGAGTCCCAACATCTTCGCCACCTTGTCGAAGGCTTCGCCCGCCGCGTCGTCGCGCGTGCGCGCCAGCACCTTGTACTTGCCCGGCTCGGGCACGAGAAAAAGGTTCGTGTGGCCGCCCGACACGACGAGCGCGAAGGCCGGATATTCAATCGGCGGGTTCTCGAAGACCACAGAGTAGATATGCCCCTCGATGTGGTTGACGCCGGCGAGCGGCTTCCGAAGCGCGAACGCCATCGCCTTCGCGTAAGAGATGCCGACGAGCAGAGACCCCACCAGCCCCGGCCCCTGCGTCACCG
>DASPJG010000176.1:0-4082 GCA_035628755.1 Pyrinomonadaceae bacterium | reverse complement strand
TCTCGAAGAAGGTGTGGTGGTAGGTGTCCTTGCCCACATCCTCAAGATCGTTGTGCTTGCCGCCCGCGCGGATGCACTTCTGCGACGAGGCGGCGCGGTGGTAGGCGCGCGTCTCGTGGCCGAGAAAGACATCTTTGAACTGGTTCATCCCGGCGTTGGTGAACAGCAGCGTCGGATCGTTGGCGGGCAAGAGGGGACTTGAGCGCACGCGCGTGTGGCCGTTGCGCTCGAAGTAGCTCAGAAAAAGTTCGCGAATTTCGTTTCCGGTCATCATAAAAAACACTCGACCGACAGCGTTCAGCCGTCGTTTTTCCATGCTCAAGTTTGACTTATGAGTCTAGCATGCGACGCGCGGAGGGATGAAACTGCGGAACCGGGCGGCCTGCGGGTGGCGACGATGCGTGGCGCGCAGTTGCGCCGGGTGTCGGCGAGTTGTGCTAGTCGTCGCCGAAGCGTTCCTGAAACTGGTCGTGCCACGCGTCCATGCGGTCGGCCAAGTCCTGCTCGAATTTGCGCTGGATACAGTAGTCGCTACAATACTCGTTAAGGTACTCGGGCTTTACCGGCATCACTCTACAGACGCAACAGTTAACAGGAGGGTCAGCGGGGCGAGCGTGGACGGAGGATTGCTGCTGCCTCGTTTCCGGCGCGGGCGGTTGCGGCGGCTTGTCGAACCCGCCGCCGAGTGCGGAGATGATGGAATCGAATAAGTTTCTAAAAAGTGTGGGCATGTGAGATGTCATCCACGGGAGAGTTCGCATCATCTCCCGGCAGCGGCGCAGCGTTCGCGGCAACTCTCGCTAATCGTCCGCGCCGACCGCTCCGGCCTCTTCGTCCTCGATCAGTTCGGCGGACGAGAGCGCGCGGACTTTGTTGATGATGAGGTCATAGCTGAAGCCCCGGCGCAAGAGGTGGTCGAAGAGGCTTTTGGTTTCCTGTCGGGTCGTCGGGCGACCGCGCAGGCGGACGCGCTTTTCGATGGCGAGGTCGATCAGGTCGGCTTCGGGCGTGGCCTCGAAAACTTTTTCGAGTGTCTGTTCGGCGAGTTCGCGGTCAATCTGCTTCATTTGCAGGTCGCGCGCGAGTTGTTTTCGCCCGACGGGCTTTTGCCGGACGCGCGCAGACGCGTAGCCGAGCGCGAATTGTTCGTCGTCCACGTAGCCGTACTCGCTGAGCTTGGCGATGGCGTAATCGGCGGCCTCCTCTGTCGTCCACTCTTTTTCGAGCAGTCGCTCGCGTAGTTCGGCGACGGAACGCGGCTTGGCGGCGAGCAGTTTGACGGCGCGTTGCAGCGTGCGCGTGCGCGAGCGTTCGGGGTCGACGGGGCGTTTCGGTTTGGCCTCCGTCTCCTGCAAATTCCTCTCCGGCATTCTTCGTCTCGGCCTGCGCATGAGGCAATTAAAACATAGGAGAAAGGTAAAAGGGTAAGCGGAACTTGAGATGAGATACGGGGTAAAAGGAAGGGGCGAAAGAAGAAAACCGCCGCCCGGCGCGCACCCGTGGTAGTTCCCGCGAAGTTAAACGCGCCGCCCGCGCCTTTCCCCTTTCCGCCTTTCCCTTTACCCTTGCTCGCGTGGACGGCGCACTCATCATAGACAAGCCCGTGGGGTGGACTTCGCACGACGTAGTGGCGCGCGTGCGGCGCGTGCTCAGGGAACGACGCGTCGGCCACACGGGCACGCTCGACCCGTTTGCGACCGGCGTGCTGGTCGTGCTCGTCGGACGCGCGACGCGGCTCGCGCAGTTTCTCGCGGGCGCGGAGAAGGAGTATGACGCGCTCGTGCGTTTCGGCTACGCGACGGAGACGGGCGACCTGACGGGCGCGCGGCGCGAGTTGCCGGACACGCCGGAGGCGTCAAACGACGTGAGGCCGTGCGCGCAGTGGAGCAGGGAAGAGGTTGAGCGCGCGCTTGAGAGCTTGCGCGGGCAGATCGAGCAAGTGCCGCCGATGTATTCGGCGAAGAAGGTGCAGGGACAAAAGTTGTATGAGTTGGCGCGGCAAGGCGTCCGAATCGAGCGCGCGGCGGTCGGCGTCTTGATTCGTGAGTTGGAGATGTTGGAGGCGGACGGCGCGTGGGTGCGCGCGAATCAGGACGGGACTTGCGACCTGCGGGTGCGCGTCGTCTGTTCGGCGGGGACGTACATCCGCGTGCTGGCCGAAGACCTCGGGGCGCGGCTCGGCGCGGGCGCGCATCTCGCCGCGCTGCGTCGCACGCGGGCGGGCGCGTTTCACCTCGCGCAGGCCGTCACGCTGGAGGAACTGGCTGAAAGATCGGAGGCGGGCGGCTTGGGCGAACTCCTCATCACGCCGGACGCAGCACTCCCCGGGTTGCCTTTCGTGCATCTAACGGCTGAAGACGCGCGGCGGGCGCGTCATGGCGCGGCGGTGCGAATCGCGCGTGGTAGCGGTTCATCTTGGCGGGAGGGCGAACGCGTGCGGATGCGCGACGCAGAGGCGGGAAACTTGATCGCCGTCGGCGTGTACGACGCGGCGCGCGGCCAGTTGCAGCCGCGCGTGATGCTCGACCCGGGCGACGAAAAATAAGCATTGATTTTCTGTTCCCCGTGCTGTGTTATAATCGCAGCAAGCGGCGGAAGTAGAGGTCGCGAAAAGTCGCACTTCCCACCCGTCGTTCTCGTTTGACAATCAAGTCCTAACAGGATTCCGAAAGACTCGACGGCGCAGACAGGGTACGCACCCGCGCACGTCCCCACCTGCCGCATCGAGACTTGTCCTAATACCAACGCGACTCGCAGAAGCGGGCAGATTATCCAAAAGCCCGCAAGGCGCGCGAGCCGCCCTGAATAAAGAAGGAAGGGCGTGACTTCCCCACGCCGTCCACGCGCGCGAAGCCGTTTTAGAGGTATCAAGGCTATGCACGAAGAGCAGGATGGCAAATATCAATTCAACATCAGCCAGCGGCTCGAAGACTTGCGCCGCGAACGCGAATCCCTCAACTGGGAAGGGTCTTTCCGCGACTACTTCGAGTTAGTTTCACAAAACCCCAGACTCGCGCAACTCTCCCACGCGCGCGTCAACGACATGATCCACGCCGCCGGGATCGAAAAACTCAACGAGGGCACGCGCGACGAGGTGGCGCGCTACAAGTTCTTCGCGCAGGAACTCTACGGCATCGAAGAGCCGCTTGCGCGCATCGTCGAGTACTTCAAGTCGGCGGCGCAGCGTTTGGAAGTGCGCAAGCGCATCCTGCTGCTGATGGGGCCTGTCGGCGGCGGCAAGTCAACCATCGTCACGATGCTCAAGCGCGGACTCGAAGACTACACGCGCACAGAGGCGGGCGCGGTCTACGCGATCAAAGACTGCCCGATGCACGAAGAGCCGCTGCACCTCATCCCGCACGAACTCCGCGCCGAGATCGAAAAGCATTACGGCATCTACATCGAAGGCGACCTCTGCCCGCAATGCCGCTACGCGCTCGAACACACTTACGGTGGCAAGCATGAAGACGTGCGCGTGCAGCGCGTGCTCTTCTCTGAGAAGGAGCGCGTCGGCATCGGCACGTTCTCGCCGAGCGACCCGAAATCTCAGGACATCACCGAACTGACCGGCTCGATTGATCTCTCAACCATCGGCGAGGTCGGCGTCGAATCCGATCCGCGCGCCTACCGCTTCGACGGCGAACTCAACATCGCCAATCGCGGCGTAATGGAATTCATCGAGATGCTCAAATGCGACGAGAAGTTTCTCTACTCGCTCCTCACGCTCTCGCAGGAACAGAACATCAAGACCGGACGCTTCGCCATGATCTACGCGGACGAGGTGATCCTCTCGCACTCGAACGAAAACGAGTACGTCAGTTTCGCGGGCAACCGTAAATCGGAAGCCTTGCAGGATCGCATCATCCTCGTGCGCGTGCCCTACAACTTGCGCGTCTCGCAGGAGGAACGCATCTACGGCAAACTGCTCCACCAGTCGGAAGTTCTGCGCAACGTCCACATCGCGCCGAACACGCTCAAGGTGGCGGCGATGTTCGCCGTCATGACGCGTCTGGAAGAGCCGAAGCGCGCCAACGTCGACCTCGTCAAGAAGATGAAGTTGTACGACGGCGAGGACGTGGAAG
>DASPJG010000175.1:0-2743 GCA_035628755.1 Pyrinomonadaceae bacterium | reverse complement strand
TAACGGTGGCGAGTTTCCCATGCGCGCGGTGGAAGGCGAGCAACTCCTGCAAGTTCACGTCGCACACGCCGTCGCCGTAGGTGAGCATGAAAGTGCCGCCCTTGAGCCACGGCTCCAGACGCTTGACGCGCCCGCCCGTGGCCGTCGCCTGCCCGGTGTTCTTGAGGTGCAACACCCAGTCCTCGCAATCCTTGTCGTGCGTGTCGATGCGCCCGCTCGCCATGTCGAGCGTCATGCTGCCGTTCAGGTTGCAGTAGTCAACGAAGTAACGCTTGATCGTCTCGCCCTTGTAGCCGAGCGCGATGAAAAACTCTTTGAAGCCGTAGTGCGCGTAGTGCTTGACGATGTGCCAGAGAATTGGCCGCCCGCCGATCTCGACCATCGGCTTCGGCTTGATCTCCGTCTCCTCGGCGAGACGCGTGCCGAGTCCCCCGGCGAGAATGACAACTTTCACAACGAACACCTCTGCGCGATTAAATACCGCCTTGAGCCGACATAAAAATGTTGACGGGAATGCGAACGGCCTGCCGCCTGCCGTAAAATTTCCGGGCGGCGTTGCCCGGCCACAGCCCGCTTACCCCGTCTCTCCGAACCGTTGCCGGGACACCTTATCACTCAGGTAAATCTCCTCCACGTATCCACGGCGCACCCACGAATAATTCCGCGACAGGCGTTTGAACCCGCCGACGCGCGCCACCACTTCCGGCACCAAAACCTGTAGCACGTTTTCGTAAGGCGAATATGCTTCCTGATTGTAACTGTAGAATATCCCGCCGACCTTTTCCTTCGCCCACGTCAGGTAATTCTCAACCGCCGTCTGCGGCATCTCGGGCATGCTGTTTTCGTTGACGAGCACGTCCACGCCGTCAGTTCCAATCGAGTCCAGCGCATGAGTCGGGCGCACGTTGATGTTTATTGACGACGTGCGCGCGAGAGCTTCTTCCCCGAACAGGGAGACGTTTTGCGCGCCGAACGCTTTGGCCAGAAAATACCCTTGCAGGACGTTGACGATGGGCAGATCGATGATCGTATAGCTGCCCACGCGCCGCCGCAGTTTTAACAGCCAGTGCGCCGTGCCGCCGAAGCCCGCTCCTATTTCCACGATGTGCGGCTCGGCGGCGCGTTCCTGCCGGAGGTGCGAGTCTATCGCCTCGCTGATCCTCAAGGCCACATAGATGTGCTCCGAGCCTTCAAAGGTAATCAAAGCGTCGCCGATCTTCAGGCCATATGGCGCGCCGATGTTCGGGAAGCCGATGGGCATGCCGATGGCCGCCTCGATCTTCGCCACCAGTTCTTCCACGCCGTCCTTGAAAGCCCAACCGATTGAACCTTGCTCGACGCATTCCGTCCGCACCACGCCGACATACTCGGCCAGCGAGACGAGGTCTTCGAGGTATCTCTGCGACCAGATTCTCGCGCCGATTCTGGTCTGGCTGCCGGGATACGTATCGCCTGTGCCGACTCCGACGATGAAGCCCTCCCTGAACATCGAGGAAAGGGTTTTCGCTAAACCTTCCGGCTCTCCCTGCTCTAAAGCGGAGAACAACTTCCCGTACCGCGCCAGCATGGCCGTCCATATTTTGCTGATCGACTCGGAGGTCGGCGCACCCGTGGCCGTCGCCTTCGCATATGCCGCGAGCAGCCGTCCGGCGAGCGCGATGTCTTCCGCCGTAACCTCGGAGACGGGTGAAAAGTAGAGCGGGTGAAACGGTATGCTTTTGCGGTTTCTGTATAACCACTCGGGACGTTTGAACCCCTTGAGCAGATACACATTGTAAGGCGTCAGCCCTAATTTATACCCGATACGGGAGATCACGTTTGCAAACATTTGTTCTTTAAACTTGAGCCGACGGCGCACCCGAACTGAACTTGTTATCCCAACGCAGCATCGGCCTGAGCACGCCCGGGATCGGCCCGGCGTAATCGCCGCGCACCGAGTCGCCGTCGAGACTGTCGATCACCTGAAAAGCCACCGCGTCGCTTTCGTGCAGGTGAACCACGACCGCCGGAACGTGCGCACTGACGGCCACGTCAACCGTGATACTGCCCTCGGCGAAGAAGTTTCCCGGAACCCACGCCGTGCTCGTGTAGCGTCCGGGCGGGCGGGGCTTGCCGCGCCACTCCGCGCCGGTATCGAAGGTCAAAAACATCAGCACGCTCTCTTCATTGTAGAAGCTCATGTTCGGGACTAACAAATGGCCGTCCTGCAACACGTCGAACGTCATCTCGATGCCCACCGGCTTCCTGATGTCCACGGCCTCGACGGTCGCGCCCGTCTCCGTCACCACCCGCACCGCGCGCAGGCGCACGATGTCGTTGCCGGGAGACGAGGCCGCATCCGCCCACTCGCGCGCGGCCACCGTCCCCAGCCCGGAGTTCAGGTAAGTGCTCACCACCAGATGCGAAGGGCCGTCTTCGAGCACGCCGCCCTCGCTGAGCATGATCGTGCGCGGGCAGAGCCGCGTGATGGCGGGCATGTTGTGGGAGACGAAGAGGACTGTGCGCCCCTGCTGCCCGACCGTGCGCATCTTGTCCAGACACTTTCGCTGGAAGCGCGCGTCGCCGACGGCCAACACCTCGTCAACGATCAATATCTCCGGCTCGAGGTGCGCCGCCACGGCGAACGCGAGGCGCAAATACATCCCGCTCGAATAATGCTTGACGGGCGTGTCAATAAATTTCTCGACCTCAGCGAAGGCGACGATCTCGTCGAACTTCTGCATGATCTCCTGCCGCGCCATGC
>DASPJG010000174.1:0-10290 GCA_035628755.1 Pyrinomonadaceae bacterium | reverse complement strand
GACTGCCTCCCCATTTAGCTTCCCGCCAGCGTATTTCGCTTGATGAACCACATTTTCATTTTCGTCATAGGCGATGAAGTCGCCCTCCTGCTGCCCGTCCCTGTGCGTGACCACGACCTGCAAGACGCCTTCGTTGTAAATCATCATCTGACCGTCGAGTTGGCCGTCCTTAAAAGTCATCTTCTGTGAGACCAGCCCGTTCTCGTCGTAGATGGTGGTGTCGCCGTCGAGCTTCCCCTGCGTGAAATTGGCCTGCTGCAAGATGCCCCCGGCCTTCGTATAAGTGACGACCTCTCCCGCCAGCTTGCCGTCTTCGAGCACACAGGTTTCCTTCACCTGCCCGTTGTCGTGATACTCGATGTGCTGTTCGCTCTCTGGCATCATTTTGTTACGCGCGGCTTGCGCCGCATCGCCGCTTAATTGATCTTCACCAGCGCGCCCTTGACCGTGGTGATGCCGCCCGACTCGACCGTGTTCGAGGCGTTGCCTTTATTGGTGATGGCGAGTTGCGCCTCATTCGTCAGAGACATCCCGGCCTTGTTCGTGATGGACATCTGCGCTTCATTCGTCATGGACATCTGCGCTTGGTGGGTCATTGATTGAGCCGACTTGACCGTGACCGAGCCGGTCACGTCAATGGTCAGATTCCCCGTCACTTTCAACTCGTAGTTGCCTGTCACCTTGTGCGTGAAGTTCGCTTCGTCCGTGTGCGTCTCGTTGCCCGTGACAGTCTGATCGCGCGTCCCTTTGATGGTGTTCTTTTCGTTACGGTCAACCTCTTTAGTCCGGTCATTGAGCACCTTGATCGACTGGTCTTTCTGCGCGTGAAAGTACATCTCCTCGGAGCCTTTTTTGTCCTCGAAGCGAATTTCGTTAAAGCCCTGACCGCCCTTTGAAGAGTTGCTCTTGATCGTGCTCTTGGTCTGTTCGTCGGGCAAAGTGTAGGGCACGACCTGCTGTGCGTTGTAGACCGCGCCGGTGACGAGCGGGCGGTCAGGGTCGCCTTCCAGATAGCTGACGATCACCTCCTGCCCGATGCGCGGGAGAAAGATGCCACCCCACTGCTTTCCAGCCCAGCCGTAGTCCACGCGAATCCAGCAGGAACTGTTCTCGTCGTTGCTCCCCTTCTGATCCCAGTGAAACTGCACTTTGATCCGGCCATATTTGTCCGTCCAAATCTCTTCTCCCGATTTGCCGACGACGATGGCCGTCTGCGTCCCGCTGATAACAGGGCGGGGCGTCACGCGCTGAGGACGAAAAGGAACATCGAGCGGGAAAGCCTCGAAAGAGTTGGTATAACTCTCCTGAGTCATCGCAATCGAGACGGAGCGCAGGACGTAGGTTTTGTTGGCGTCGGCGCGATAATGATTTTTGAGATCGAACTTGTAACCGGAAGTGAAAGCCCGCACATGTCCTTTGCCGCGCAGAGTTTTTCCGGGTTGCTCGCAGGCTTCGAGACGCAGATTGGCTCTCTGTTCGCCGCTGTCCTTTTTGAGGAAACCGCCCGGGTATTCGTAAACCCGCAACTCGCTGCCCTCGCCCGTGACCTCGACTTTGAGGTCGGTGGTCGGAGTCTCAAAATTAAAATCATCATGTGCGAACTTGCCCGTTACGACCTCTTCCTCGATGGAGCATTGCGTGATGACATGATCGTCCGTGTGTGACACGCTCGATTGCCGGTAGCGCGCTTCCTTCAATCCGGGGCAGGGCTTGTGCGCATCCGAGTCGTCGCCGAGGACGAGAGTGTGCTTGCCTTCCTCGTGCTCGAAAAAGTAGAAAATCCCGACATCCTCCATCAGCCTTGAGACGAAGTTAAACGCGCTTTCGTCATACTGGACGCAATAGTCGAGCGCGGGGTAAGTGCTTTTCAGGTCGTCGCGGTAGTCTTTGAAGCCGAGTTCGTCGAACAGGCTCTTGATGATCTGCGGGACGCTCTTGTTTTGGAAGATACGGCAATCGCGCGTCTTGGTGAGTAGCCAGAGCCACGGGCGCAGGTCGGCGTAGTAGGTGGTGAGCCGGACGTTGCTGTCTTCCTGTATGAAACGCCCGACGACGCCGTTGATGTAATGCTTCGCGCCGTCGTCGAGCAGGAGCGTGACGGTGATCTGCTTGCCGACGATGGAACTGAAATCGAGCTTCTGATCCTCGGAGACCATCTCAAGGCGGAAGTGAAACAATCCTGAGATTTGCTCTTCGCCGCTGACCGCCCGGAGCAGTAATTTATTCTCGCCGAGCGGCGTCGTCACACTGAGCCGAAGCGTTTTTTGAATATAAGTGGAACTCATGTCCGTCTCTACTTTGCTGCGATTAACTGCCGTCCGCCCGGCTGCGTTCTCTCTACAGGCCGGGGATTATGCTTACCCTTTGTGTTTGACGAACTGGCCGTAGCGATAGGCTTTCAAGGTTCTTCTCCAACGGGGGTGTCGCGCGGCGAACTTATCGAAGTCGCTTCGGGTAAGTTCCAGAATCTCGCATTCCTCAAGGGCAACCACGGTCGTCTCCCGGTGTTTGCCGAGCAGCAGCGTCATCTCTCCGAAACACTCTCCGTCGCCGAGGATGGCGAGCGTGGCCACTTTTCCGTCCTCCTCACGGCGAGTCACACGCACTCTTCCGCGCCGGATCGCAAACATGCTCATGCTTTCGTCGTAATCGTCCTGATTCATGATCACTTCAAATTTCTTATAGGTGCGCACCTTCATTCTGCGAATCAGTTTAGACAATTCCGCCGGGGGCAGGTTAAAGAAGAGCGGGAGTTTTTCAGACCTGAATTCGGAAGGCTGTAGCCGCAGCGGAAGCTCCACCTGCGAATCATCCGCGGCCTCTACCAGCGTCGGGAACGGCGGCGTGCCGGGTGGCTGTGCCGTGTCCGGGCGCGGATGATGGACGGTCAGCCACGAAGTCCAACCGAGCAGCGGCTCGTCGATCATCCCCAGCATCGGGAGCGGCACTTTCTCGCCCTTCAATATGAGGCGAAAACTGACATCTAAAGTATCCCCCAGATAAAAGCGCGTTAAGTCGCAGAGCGCGCGATAACCCCATCCGGTGGGAATGAAATCGAGAAACTGCTGGTAAGTCAGAGGGCCGAGGTGAATCTCGATCTTCGCCTGTTGATCCCAGACGCGGGTTCCGACCACGACCGCGCCCCGCCCGAGCACATGATTCTGCCCGGCCTGTTCGCCGATCTTAGTCCACTGGCTCTCCTCCAAGTCGTACCACTGCCCGACAAACTGATGCCCTTTGACCTTGATCTTAAAATAATCGGAGAGGATGAGTTCGAGGCCGACGATGGAGCGGGGCTGCTGGCTGAGCAGCCCGGCATAATGCAGCAGAGAGCGGTCTCTGACGAGCATGCGCCCACGCAACCCCTCCGTGCCGAGGCCGACGATCGAGAACAGGTAGCTGGAGATTTTATCCTGACCCGGTGGCTCGTGTTCAAGGCCGATGCGGTGCATCTTCCTGATCCGGTACAGAAGAGAGATGAGCCGGTGATTGAAGATGTCCAGAAAATCTTTGAGCGCGGTGTCCTTCTTCGCCGCCCGTTCGATGATCAACTCCGTGGTGGGCATATCCAAAGGGCCGAGCGCGCCCGCCAAGCCCATCAAGTTGACGGTCATCTCCGTGATCGGCGTCTCGTCGGCGGTGACGGGCGGAGACTCGTGAAGCTTTTCCGGGCTGCGCTTGGGCGGCGCGCCCGGCGGAGGCTCTCGAAGTTTCACCCTGCTGATGTCGCTGGTCGGGAAGCCCAGCCCCACCGCCGACTTGAAGCGCACGAAATCTTCAACCTTCTCACTATCGGGGATGGTGGCGGGAGATGCCGCCCCGCTCTTCGGAGGTCGGCGGATCATCGCTTTCGTGTCTAACTCGACACCCTCATCATCCTGCGACTTCTCCGGCGAATAGAGCATCTCCAGCAGCCTGACCGCCTGAAAGAAATCGAAACGGTAGCCTTCCGCGAAGAGCCACTTCACTACAGAATGATTTTTTCCCCAGCCATAGGCTCCCATTGTTTCCACGTTCCTTCGCTTACTGCGCTCTTGAGCGAGTCGTCCCCGGCTCTCGGCTCCCACTGTTTCCAGATCATTTCGGGTTGCGAGAGTTTCTTGATGGTCAGTTGGGTGAATGAATTGACGGCTGTGTACAAACCGAAAAAGCTGTTGAGAACCGCGCCCAACAAAAACGCGCCGCTGCCGCGATACATATCTTCATCGAAAGTGAGCGTGATGCCCGTGCCACGGCAAAATCCCTGCCACGCGCCATCCCCCATGTACATGCTCTTTTTGGCGATCTCCATCTGCGTGATGCCCGCGATCTGGTTGAGCACCGAAGGGCGGTTCGAGACGCAGTAGAGGCCGAGTATTTCGCGGAGCGCGTTCAGGCTGTCGCTCCCCTCGGAGAGCGAGAGATGGTTGAGCGATAAATGGGAGACGAGCCGCCACGCGGTCGGGCCGCCGATCATGGGCGAGTACGGGAGCGACGGCCTGCCGAGCAGGGTGATGTCGTATTCCAGCAAGGCCTCTTCCAGTTTGAGCGGCGCATTTTCCCGCATCGTGATCGTCAGTTCGCGGTTCGTGCAGAGCGTGTGCGCGTAGACGGTTTGCACGGGCGGGTCGGCGGGTTTGAAATTAAGGTCTAGGAACGAGAGAGACATCTCCGTGCCGGGAACCTCCCGGCGGTTTGAATTCCGCCGGATGGCATGCCAGAACGCTCGATGCTTAAAACCGTCCATGTAATGATCGTAAGAATAGAAAGGCTTCAATTCCGCGGCTGATTTGTAGGGATCGGAAGAGGCCGAGACGGACAGGATGGAATGAATCTCCGTCGTGCTTTCCCGCCGCTTGTCTGGAATCAGCGGATACTCGAAACTTTTGTGGTCGAGACGAATCGGCTCCGTCGTCTTGTGAAAGAGATTGATGACCGGAGTGCAGCCGAGACTGAAAGTCTCGGGGGTGATCGCCGGATTGCGCGCGGGTCTCTCGTT
This sequence comes from Pyrinomonadaceae bacterium, assembly GCA_035628755.1. Taxonomy (GTDB): domain Bacteria; phylum Acidobacteriota; class Blastocatellia; order Pyrinomonadales; family Pyrinomonadaceae; genus JAIVJZ01. The sequence continues at coordinate 5,312 of DASPJG010000174.1, read as the reverse complement.
GAGCAGAAAGAAGATTTCCAGCTTCTTTCCCGAGCCGTGTTCGTTCAGGTTATAGAGGTCGAAAAAGTGATACTTGGCGGGAAAGGAAAAATATTCCTGCACGAGCCTGTAAGCCGGATGGGCGTTGCGCGGATAGGGCAGCACCTCTTCTTCCACGCCGAACCCGACCGGCTTGATCGAGTCGAGCGGCAGATAGATGGGATTCTCCCTGCCTTCCGGCAGAATGGCGATCTTCATGATCCGGGTGAACAAGAGCTCGTAGAGCGTGTTGACCGTGATGGCATCGCCGTTCAGGAAGAAGCGCAGGTGCTTCATCTCAAGCTCTTTGAACGTGCTCTCCTGTAGGCAGCCCAGTTCCAGCCGCAGGACAGCCGCCACGTTCGTCTCCGTACTGAGAAAGTTGACCTGCCCCGGGTCTTCCAGACCGGCGGCGACCACTTTGAGCGGCCACACCGTGACGGGATAACAGGTGCGAAAGCGGCAGGTTAGCTTTTGCGGCGTGTCGTAGAAGAGCCGGGTCTCGCGCGGAATCTCGCTGCCCGTCGTCGTCTTGCCCTGTGTCGGGTCAATGCGAAACTGTGCGATGCCCATGGCCGGGATCGGGTTGATGAGTTGAGGGTAGAGCGCGCCGAGCAGGGCGGACGTGATCTCTGGAAACTCGTCGCGGAGATTGAGTTGGAGACGCGCCGTCAGGAAGGCGAAGGATTGAATCAGCCTTTCGACGTGCGGGTCGGAGCACTCGTTATCGCTGATTTCGAGCCGCGCCGCCAGCTTTGCGTACTGAGATTTAAACTCCCTGCCCATCCGGCGCAGGTAGTTCAACTCGTCTCGATAGAATTGCAGCAGTTCTTCTCTATTGCCGGTTCCCATATATTTCTATGATTCCGGTTTTACTGTTCAGCACGATGGGAAACGAAACCGGCTCGAAAGATGAGCCGAATTCCGGGTATGAACGAATCTCGACGACCGTATCCCTCACGAGGTCGGCCTCAACCGTGATTTGCAGCTTGTGATCATAGTTATCAAGATACTCCGCCGTCACGCGCACGTTTCGCAGGCGCGGCTCGAAGGCGGTGATGGTTTGCCCGATGATCGAGGCGATGAGATGGCGATCATCAGCGCTATGCGGCGAAAGCGAGGTAAAGTCGGGGATGCCGTAATTGATGGCAGTCCGCTCCTCTTCGCCGATGAGGTGGAGCGGGACGGGGCAGCGCGAGTTAAGCAACTGCCCCAGTTCCCGCGTCACAGACTCACGCAACTTCTGCCTGCTCAGCACGCGAAACGGCGGCGACTCTTCCGTGAGATGCAAGTCGTGATCGACCAGCCGCTCGAAGAGCAACGCGCGCGCGCCTCCTGTGTTGTGTGAAGCAGTCATAACGTGCCGAACTTTGAAGTTGACGGGGAAGGCTCAAGACGCCTAAGCATCGACAGCGTTCGTCGCCAGATTCCAGGTGCCGTTGACGACGCCGTTCACGCCCACCGTGGCTTTCTGCGAAGTAAACTTCCATGCGATGTCGTTGTAGTTGAGCGTCACGGTTTCGACCGGCTTGTCGCCGCCGCCGCCGCCGACCGAGATCGAGGAGATGAGCACGTTTTTCATCGTGTACCGCATCAACTCGATCACCTTTCCGCTATCGTTGCGCCCGATGATGATGTCCACCTGCGCGAAGCCCTTGCCCTGACAGCAACTCTGGTTCAGAACCGGCGATGCGGCGTCGAGATACTTCGTGACGGTCAGGTCTTGGTGGTTGGGTTTGCCGGAGGTTCTCTCCGTGTTGCTCAAATCTCCGGTGATCTGCATGGCGACGCCGTGGCTGAACGAGAGCAGTTCCATTTTCCCTGCGTAGTCGGTCAGCGAGCTTTCGCCCGTTACGTCCTTGCCCATATCCAAAATTATTACGTCCATAGCTCCTCCACTATTCTTTGAGTTAAGGTTGATTCGGATTGCGACGGCGACCCGGCGCGCTGTGGCCGGTCGCGCCGCGAGGAGGAAGGCCGGAGAGTCTCCGTGCTTCCTGCTCGCGGCGCGACGCGCCTTAAGCGGCTGCCGGTGGCGGCAGTTCCGCCACGAGCCTGATCGAAGCCGTCAGTTCCTCAAGCTGGAAGTGCGGCCTCAGATAGACGGTCGCGTTATAGCAACCCGGCTTGCCCGGTATGTCCGTCACGTCAACCCTCGCTTCGCGCAGCGGGTACGAAGCCTTCGAGGCTTGCGAGGCGTTGTCGTTCAGGAGCACGTAGTTGCTGATCCAGGAATTGAGAAACTTCTCGACGTTATCGCGCGACATGAAGCTCCCGACCTTGTCTCGCATGATCACCTTGATGTAGTGGGCGAACCGTGAAGCGGCGAGAATGTAGGGCAGCGAGCACGAGAGCCGCGCGTTGGCCGTGGCTTTCGGGTCCATGTAGACCTTCGGTTTCTGCGTCGTCTGGCCGCCGAAGAAGGCCGCCTGATCCGTGTTCTTGCGATGAACGAGCGAGATGAAACCCAGATCGCTCAACTCTTTTTCCCGGCGGTCTGTGATCGAGACTTCGACGGGACATTTGAAAGCGAGGTCGCCTTCGTTCGTCTGGAAGTTGATGGCGGGCAGCCCCTCGACCAAGCCCCCGCCTTCGACTCCCCTGATGGCGGCAGTCCACTTGTAATGGCTGAAGGCATTGGTGATGCGTTCGGTCATCAGGTAAGCGGCATTGCCCCACAAGAATTTGTTGTCGAAGTCGTGGTTTTGGCCGCCGTTGAGCGGCATCTGCTCCTGAAAATCGATCTCGGCGGCGGGAGCGCGCCCCACCAACGCCTCGCTCACGGGTTCCTTCGTCCGGTTGTCCTTGACGTATTCGCCCGTCGTCTTGTCGATCTGCTTGTAATCGTCCTTGCCGTAGGGCGAGCGCAAGAGGAAGCGCGGCAGGCAGAGCGCGACATAACGCGAATCCTCGCTTTCGCGGAACGACTTCCACTTGGCGAACAACGTGCTGCCGAAAATCTTGGTGAGGTCGCGCGGCATGTTCAATTCGGCGAAACTGTTCAGGTCGAACAACCCCGGATCGGCTGCCGCGATAAAGGGCGCGTGCGCCGCTGCCGCCACGCCCGACATCTTCTCCAAGAATTCGAGGTCGGGTTGCGTGCCTTCAAAGAAGTAATCGGCGACGAGCATGCTGTAAGGCGCGCCGCCGAACGTGCCGTACTCCTCTTCATAAATCTTCTTGAACTGCACGCTCTGGTCAAACTCGACGGCCTTCGCAAGGTCGTTGCGAATCTCGTCCTTCGTGGCGTCCAGTATGCGCAGCTTCAACATCTCTCCGGTTTCCGTGTTGGAGACGAGATAATGAAGTCCTCTCCACGTCGCCTCAAGAGTTTGGAAGCCCTTATCGTGCATGGTATTGCTCAAGCCCTCGTTGATCTCTTCATCGAGTCTGGCGATGCGATGATAGAGCAAGCCCATGATGTTATCGGCGGTCAGAACCGGCTCGGTTTCAGGGAGCGCGAGAGGATTATTAGTCGTGTCGTTGACCTCGGCGTGGAGTTCGACGAGCATGTCCGCCGCGTTCACGAGTTGGTCTTCGTCCGAGGGGTCGCGCGCCAGTTGCCCGATCAGCGGGTGCGACTCTAATGGCTTAACTTGAGCCACTTTCATTTTCTTGAAGTCTAATTCTTTTTCTTCCTTCGACTTCAAAGGAACGTTCGGTATTTGTGCGCTCATTAGTTTCCACCTCCTACTTTAACGGGAGCAATTGTCGCCGTCGCAGGCTCGCTGCCCACCCCGGCTTCATCGCCGCTGGCCGCAGCCTGAATCTTGAAACTGCCGCCTTTGGCCGCCGCTGTCGGCGTAAACTTCAACCCGGCCTTGCCTTCGTCGCTAGTAATGAAGGGTGGATCGGGAATCGCCGAGTCGTCGCTCTTGGTGAGAGTGCCGCCGTTGATGTCGGTGATCTTGAAGTGTGAGACTCCGGTAGCGTCCGCTTTGTTGGGCTTGATGGTCACCACGGACGGCTCGCCGCTGCTGCCGGGAGTGATCGTGATGTCGGGCGTCGTTAACGTCGTGACCCACGCCGTCGCCGATTCCGCGCTGAGGTTGTCTCCCGTGCCGACCGAAGCCAGAACCTCGAAGCTGCCGACTTTTTTGTCGCTCGCAAGCGTGAACTTCAACCCGTCCTCGCCGTCCTTGACGAGGATGAAGTCAGGAGCGGTAATCTCCGTTCCGTCCTTCTTGGCGAGCGTGCCGCCGTTGATTGCGTTGATCTTGAAATGCGAGACCTCGTCTTGGTCGGCTTCATTACGGTTGATGACCACCAACGCGCTCATCGTTTCGCCGCCCTTGTCTTTTTTGGCCCTGGCGCTGGTCACCCTCGGAACGCGGGCTGCCGGCCTCAGTTCGGGATACAGCGCATCGTAATAGTCGTCGAGCGCGCTCTTGATTGTCGCGTCATCTTTGAGTTTGTTGAATTCGGCAACGAATTGCTGCTGCAACGCGACGTTGCCGTCCAACTTGGCGACCAGATTGGAGAGACGCGTCCGGCTCTCAAACTTTGCCTTCAGGGCGGGCACGCTGCGCAGCACGTTGATCGGATTGAAGTCGTCTAACTTCGTGAACGTCAATTCGTCTGCTCCGACCTTCACTGTCGGGGCGACCTTCTCCATGATCGTGTCGAAGTTGTCGCGGTCAATTTCCACGAACTTGCGGTCTTTGAGCGATGTCGGGTTCTCTTTGGCGGGTTGGGCGGGCTCGCGGATTGTGGGAACCGCATTCCCGGACAGGTCGGCCATGATGCCGACCACGAAGGGGAGTTCCGTCTTGACGATAGAACCGAGCGTCTCCACGTCGTAAGTGATCTGGACTCGCGGACGGCGTACCCTGTCCAGTTTATGTTGTGTGCTTTCGGGCATCTTAATCTCCTTTGCAGGTAAATTGGGGGGTGATGAATAGTTTGCGACGATGGTTTGAAGTTGAGTTTCACATTATCGTCACCCTCCTCCCTCTCTATTCGTCAAACGGAGCAGCCGGTTGAGTTCCTGCATCTCGCCTTCGTTGCGTATGATCTGCTGGAAAACGTCGAACAGGTTCATGCTGCCCCACTCCACCGCACGCTGGACGAGGTAAGGCGTCGGGCTGTGCGGCTCTGTTCTCAAGAGATAATCGGCGGCCTCCGACAGACGCCGATAGGCTTCGGCGCGGCTGCGGATCGGGTGTGTGCTCCATAGCTCCGGCCCCGGCTCATGGCCTGCGGCGGCGGCGTCATCGGTGGCCGGTTGCATCTCATCCTCGGCGGTCAAGAGTTCGGCCTCTCCGGGTCGCGCGTGCAAAATCTTCGCGACAAGG
>DASPJG010000173.1:0-6013 GCA_035628755.1 Pyrinomonadaceae bacterium | reverse complement strand
GCCACTCAATCGCTTGAATCGCGTCCCACTGGCGAGTGTTGAGGATTTTTTGCCTGCCGCCCGCCACCTGCACTTCAGCCAGAGAGGCTACCGTGCTCGCAGCCTTTGAGGATTGGATTCTCGCCGTAAAGATAATGACCTTACCGTCAGGCGACCAGGCGGGCGCGGCGTCGGTTATCCAGTGAACGCCCCGATGGACGGCGATGTGTTGTTGCTCCGCGTCGTCGAGGTTGGCGATTATCAAATGCGCCTCCTTGTGGTTCAAATCATTGAGCATGAACGCGAAGTGTCTCTTATCCGGCGCGAAACTGATCTGGCTGTCAATGTCCGTCAGGAGCTTGCGGGCCGCGCCGCCCAACACCGGGACCTGATACAAGCCAGACCCGGCCGCACCTTCACCGTATTTGACATAGAAAACCGAGTTGCCGTCCGGAGAGAAAGTAATCCCTATAAAACGGCTGCCGCTCGGCGGAACGATTTCGATCCCGCCCGCGATCTCTACCTGCCTTACCCACAAACTTTCCTGCCCGCGCGCGCGCTGAATGTATGCGACATATTTTCCGTCGGGGGAGACGGCGGCGCGCGAAACCTGTCCGGTGTTGGTGAGCTGCGTCGTGCGCGTGGGCAGCGACGGCGCAGCGAAATCAGATGCGGCTTCGTCTCTCCGCGTAAAAAGAAAAAGCCCTACCGCAACTGCGAGGGCAAGCAGAAGCATCAGCGGTGCAAGCCATTTGGTTTGAAAATTAAAACGCGTGTGCCGTTTTGCCGGAGGTAAATCGCGCCATCTCGCGGTCGGCAGGTTTGACGCCGCATCCGCCGTGACGTTTACGGTCGCGAAATCGCCTTCCCCAGTCTCGTCTGTGCGCGCGCCTTTGCTTGCGGCGACAGCCGTTTCTGCTTTGCCAATTTCCGCAGCGCCAGTTTCCGTCCCACTAATTTTCGGGTCGCTGATTACCTCACCGAAGATGGTGTTATGTGCGGCATTATGCTGTTCGATTGCCGGATCGGCATTTGTCGCGCCGTCAATCACTTTAACGTCGGCGATAAAACGGTAGCCGTGCTTCGGCACGGTTTCAATGAACTGATTTTCGGTTTGTTTCTGACCTAAAGCCTTGCGCAAGGTAAAAACATTTTGCGCAATGGTGGATTCTTCGACGAAAGCATCAGCCCAAATCTCTTCCAGTAATTCATCTTTGCCGACGACATGACCGCTGCGCCGCACCAGCAACGCTAAGGTGTCGAAAGCCTTCGGAGTCAAAGGCACAGGTTCGCCGTCGCGCAGTAAAAGCCGTCTCTCCAAATCCAAAGTGAAGTTTCCAAAATTGAAACACCGCGCTTTGTTTTCGTTATTCACGGTTTAATGAATCCTTTAATAAAACCTTTCAAGAAAATTTGATGTTGTTTCAAGGCTGATTTTAAAGATTTTCAGCCATCTTTAGACCTACATTCTGCGCCGCGAGATGAGAGTTAGAACATATCCCTAGATGCTCGACAAACACCAAGGGATGTCAAAACCAAAATTGATGGCGATCAGTAGTGAGAACCCTACCTCCCTTAAGCCTTCACGCAATGGTTTCTCGCCAATAGATTCAAAGGAAGTGTGCCGTTGCAGTCCACCTCGCCCGGCTACAACTACGGCTTTGCAAGGCCGTTAGTCTGCTTCGCGGAGCATGGGGGCGGTGTGTGGATTGGATGTATGGGCGATTCCATGATCCTGCGAGATGCGGAAGCGTCTGCACTCCGGGGACACCTGCCCGTTAGCCGGGCACCGTGTCGGAGGTGCTTAACTACTTTAACCCCCTTGTCTAAAAGGAGTTTTTTTATGAGTTTGATTCAAGATTTACAACGAAGGCATTCGCTGGCTATCGCGCTGGCGGTGGCCTTCGTCATGGTGGGAGGCGCGGCCGTTTGGCAAGCGTCCAAGCTTCCGGCCGAAGCCTCTGCGGAGGATAAACGGCAGTTGAAAGAGCGTTTGCATAAAGGTGTGGGGAGCGAAGTTCGATTTGCGTCCGCTGCCTCCGACGATGCGCAGATAGATGAAGCGGTCGCGTCTACAGACGAGTTCATCTACTGGCGCTCTGGCCTCAGGATGTCGGACGACACGAAGAAGAGACTGGCGAAGGCCGAAAGCGACGTGCTGAAAGGCAAGTCCGAGCGCATCACCCTCGGCGAGTTGACCGACAACCTCACCACGGCAGTCGTGGAGCGTTTGGCGACCCTCACGGACGAAGAGATTCAGCAGGCCGCCGATGCCTCGTCCGACGAGCACGGCGCCATCCGCTCACGAGCCGATAGCAAGTGGGGCGTGCTGTCAAAGAAGGAATTAGTGCGGCAGGCGAAGTCGGGTCGTGAGTGGAGCAATCGAGGAGACTCAGGATTGCGTGCCGCGTTGCGTTCGATGATTGAAGAAGAAGTGAACGGGCGGGCTTTGACACTCCGCGCAGCCCTGCCCGAACAGTTCGGGCAAGCCGGGGAGCAGGGCGTCACCCCGGCGCAGGCGTTGCTCATCGCCTACTCCGTGGCTGCCGACGACCCTTTGACTGATTCACGCAGCGACATATCGCAGATGATCGTGCAGAAGAGAATGGATGCGCGCATGACCAGAGAACAGAAAAAGGCGCAGCGGAACGTGTCTGGCCGCCCCTACGGCCAGCGCGGGTTGCTACACCCGTCGGGCGCACACCTCTTCTTTAAGGCTGGCGTAGACAAGCTCCTGAGTCGCGGCGAAGGGGGTAAAAAATAATGAAAAAGATACTGCTGGCTTTAATGCTCTCTCTCGCGTTCATCCTGCCGGGTTGCGGCGGCAATGCCGGTCAAACCAATTGCGCTTTCTCCGGCCCCTCTAATGCGATCTATCTCATCATTTATCCTGATGGGCAACAACTGACGGGCTTCACTCCCCAATTCGGAGGAGTATTTCTAGTTCCGAAGCGGGGCTATACCTGCGATCAATTGTTCGTGCGCTACGGCGTCAGCTTCGGTTTCACCCTCTCGGCCAGCCCGTCATCGGTGTACCTGCCAAGCCCTCCCGCGTCTGTGACCATGAGCGGTCAAAGTTTCGACACTGCTTACGGCATGCCGAGGGTTGATTACTTCGATAGCAACGGCTATCTCGTCGGGTCGGTCGGGGCAACGTCAGTGTCGAATGGCGGAACGTCGTTGCAGGCAAACATGCCTAACCTGTCCTACGTCTACTCGGGCACTTATCAGGTGAAAGTCACCAATAAGACTTACGACGGCCATTACCTGAACATCGTCGGGCAGGCGCCCATGACCGGATGGGGAAGAGACCGGCCAGACAGCGACGGCGACGGTTGGTATGACGACGAGGATTGTAGTCCTTACGACCCGTCTCTGAACTACAACTGCAATCAAGAAAACTGCGGCGGTTATGGAACCACGGAGCGGTATCTCTGCGACCAACAGCCCTACTGATGATGATCGTCTCATCAACTCTACAGGCAGCCCACCGGCGATTTTAGAGTCGCTACGGGCAATCCGAGACGCCGTGCTCATCTGAGATGGCGGATTCCGAGGGCGGAAGTGAGCAAATCCCATCGAGTTGCTCACTTCCGCTCGCGGAGGATTACATAACTCAACTAACAGTTCACACAAAGACGGTAGAAATCCCGGGTCAGCAGGCATGATGCTCAAGCGCACACTTTTAAACGCGTTGACCTTCGTTGCCGCAGGGCGCAAGTTCATCACGCCTGTCCACAGGGCATTCATCAGCTTGCTGCTCACGCCTCTCTTCAGCGTCGGCTGCGCCCGCCCGACTATGACAACAGGTAATCGCGCCTCCCCGCTTGTCTACGTGGCGCTCGGCGACTCGACCGGCATCGGCTTAGGCGCGCGAGATGGCGGCGGGTACGTCGACCAACTCTTTGCACGAATAGAGCAGAAGCGTCCGGGTTCCACTCTGCTCAATCTCTCCGTAGCGGGGGCTACGACGGCCGATGTGATCAATAGACAGATCACTCAACTGGATGGCACACGGGCGACGCTCGTCACAATCTGCATAGGCGTCAACGATCTCCTGCGCGGCCGCGAGGCGAAACAGTTCGCCGAGAATTACGAGACACTTGTCGCCAAGCTCAGGCAGCCCGGCAGGCTGATAGTCATAACGACTCTCCCTGATGTGGCTTCCGCGCCGGAGATGCAGGGGATAGCCGACGACTCTCTCCGATCACGACTGGAGCAATTCAACAAAGCCATTGAGGCCATCGCCGGGCGGCACGGAGTGCCGCTAGCCGATCTCTATAAGTTGAGCGGCGAGATGGTCGGGTCGCGCCCTGAGTTTTTTTCCTCGGACGGGCTGCACCCATCTGATATGGGATACGCTCGTTGGACTGAAGCGATCTGGCCAGTCATAGCGCAAGCAATTGACAGGCTATCCCCAATGGGTCATCGAGAGAGCTATCAAATCCCTGTCGTCCGCAACACCGTCCCGCAGGTGCTGCGGGTCGGCGGCAACCTTCTTCCCGGCATCCGGCAGTGGTATTGATTTACGAAATGTTACGCGCGGCTGTTTTCATTTTTGTGGTCGTAGTCTTGTCGCACTCCGCTTTGGGGCAGGGCGTTAAGGCTCCGTCCCTGACGCTCAAGAGCATCGAGGGGCGGACAGTGCGACTGAGCGACTACCGGGGCCAGGTGGTGCTCATTAATTTCTGGGCGACTTGGTGCCCGCCGTGCCGCGCGGAAATGCCCGATCTCGTCAAACTCCAACGAGAGTACGGAAAAGACGGTCTGCAAATCATCGGCGTCACTTATCTACCTGAGCGACAGGCGCACGTGCGGAGGTTCACGCAAAGGCTAAAGGTAAATTACCCCATCGTGATCGGAACGCGCGAAACAAAGGCCAGATTCAGCCCGGATGAGACGCTGCCCTTGACAGTTATCATTGACCGCGAAGGAACGATTCGCGGCTCCATCGCGGGGATTCTTCTCCCCGAAGAGTTCGACTTACAAATCAAGCCGCTGTTACAACAGCGAGCATCAGAAAGAGAGACGAATCATGTTCAGAAGAATAAGTAACTTTGCGGTCGCTTGCGCGATGGTACTGACCCTCGGCCTGACGACGGCATTTGCCGCCACCAAGACGACGACGATCCGCGTCACGGGCATGAAGTGCAACCAATGCTCCTCTTCCGTCGCCAAAGCCCTCAAGGCCACTGCCGGCGTGCAGGAAGCGGAGGTCAGTTTCGAAAAGGGTCAGGTCGTGATCACCTATGACGATGAGAAAGTGACGGAGGCGAAACTGCGCGAGGTCATCAACAGCACCGGGTTCAAGGTCGCCGAGTAGCGGAAGCGGGTAGTGTGGCAAAAAATTCTGTTCACACTAGTTATCGAGTTGCCGTCACTTTCATCACTACAATTAGTTGTGCTGAAGAGTCTACTGCTGTCTCAATATCTTGGGCAGTTCGAAAGTTTTTGCCACACGACCGCCTGCCGTCGCGCTCGGGCGCGCGGTCGTCGGCTCGCCATGACGGCAGGCTCTACTTGCTCCGGCTGATGCGGTGAGCTAAGGGGGAACGCTCCCGGAAGATTGGATGCGGACGGACGCCTTGTTGCTGGACGTGCCGCGCAGGCTGACGTTGACCAGCACCTCGCCCATCAGGTCGTCGGGGAGCTTGACGACGAGCTGCGTGACGCCTTCGAGACCCGGGGCTTTCGCCGCGTATTCGACCGTGAGAGGGAACGCCCGCTGCTGCGCGTCTTCGGCCTGAGCCGTGAAAGCCGTGGGGCTCTCGTCAGGCAGCAACTCGGCGTTGAAGACGAACAGGGAGATGCGCGTGCGCCGGTCGGCACTGAAGTTGTGCATCGTGAAGAGCGAGAAGGGGCCGCCCATCAAAGTCACTGAGTCGAGTGCGACCGCGCGTTGCGTGCCCTGCTCCGTCAACAGAACCGGGAACTGGCCGGGGGGGTAGGGCGTGGGCGTCGGCGTGGGCGTCGGCACCGCGTTCACCGTCACGTCCCACTTGCGCGTCTCGGCAAGCAGTTGTTGCGGGTCGTG
>DASPJG010000172.1:0-2397 GCA_035628755.1 Pyrinomonadaceae bacterium | reverse complement strand
GAAAGAGACACCGTACTTCGTACCGGCGTGCGCGTTCAGGATCATCGGGATGAGGACGATGGCGTTGCCGAGCAGGATCGTCAACATCGCCTGCCACCAGTTCATGCCCGCCTCGATAAACGCTCCGGCGAGCGTGTAGGTCGTGATCACGACGCTCATGCCGATCCAGAGCGCGGCGATGTTCCACGTCGTCCACGTGCGCTCGCGAATGGTCGTCGGCGCAAGGTCGCGGTTCCACAAGGGGCTTGCGGACACGTCCTCGCGCAACTCCTCAAAGTCGCGCTGCGTGACGAGAACATCTTTGCTGTCAGCTACGGTCGCCATAGGCAGAATCTTTATTTAACCGGAGATTCGATCTTGATGTCGGCGTTGTAGTCGGACATCGTGATGTGGGTTTTGGTCTTCGTGCCGTTGAACTCGCCTTCGGTTTCTGTCTTGCGCGGCAGCCCGTCGGCGACGGAGAGCCACGTCCGGGCGGTGTTCTTGAGTTTCATGCCCATCGGGTTGTTCTGCGTGTACTCGTAGACGAGCATCGGCGCGCCGTCGAGCGTGTCGGGGCCGACGAGTTTAATGTCCGACGTCTTCGCCAGTTCGTCGAGCATCTTGGGGTCGCGGAAGGCGTTGATCATGGGGCGCGCGTCAACCGGCGACTTCACCCACCCGCTCTCGGGCGTCTTGATGTACGTCGCGCCGCTGACGATGACGTACTCCATTTTGAACCCTTTCCCCGCGCTGCCGCCTTGCGCCTCGGTGGTCATGCGGTAACGGTCGGGCGCGGCGTATTCGATCAGCATGTGGCTGGTCATGCCGTCTCCCGTCGTGTTGGTGACGTGCGCGCGGTAGGATTTCGCGTCAAGTTGGGCGCGCATCGCTTTGGTCATCACGTCGAGCGGCTTGTCGTTCTCGGAGATGGCCGCCGCGCTGAAGCCGCCGCCCGTGCTGCCGGATGAAGCGGGCGCGGCATTGCTATTGCCGCCCTCGTTCGCCGGGCGCGAGGCGCAGGCGGAGACAAGCAAGAGCAGGGAACAGAGCAGGCAGGTCGAAAATTTAGTCATAGAGTTCATGTCACGACGCCTCCCGGCGCGTCTGTTTGAAGTTTCCCGCTTGAGAGAACAGAGAGCTTGGGGCGCACGCTCGCCTTACATCGTCACACACGTCCCGCGCTTGATGAAACGACCGTCGCCCGCCTTGCCCGTGTACTCGCCCCCCTCGATGACGACGCGCCCGCGCGACAGCACCGTCTCGACGACGCCTTTGATCCGTTTGCCTTCATACGCGCTGTAATCAACGTTCATGTGATGCGTCGCCGCGCTGATGGTCTGCTCGCGTTCGGGGTCGAAGATCACGATGTCTGCGTCCGAGCCGACGGCAATCGTGCCTTTTTTGGGGAAGAGTCCGAACATCTTCGCGGCGGCGGTCGAAGTGAGTTCGACAAAGCGGTTGAGCGAGATTTTGTTCTCCACCACGCCGCCGTTGTAGATGAGCGGGACGCGGTGCTCGACGCCCGGCGCACCGTTCGGGATTTTCGTGAAATCGTCGCGCCCCAATTCCTTCTGCTCCTTCATGCAGAAAGGGCAGTGGTCTGTGGAGATGACTTGCAGGTCGTCCGTCTTCAAACCCTTCCACAACTCCGCCTGATTCCAACGCTCCCTGAGCGGCGGCGTCATCACGTATTTCGCCCCCTCAAAACCCGGCTCTTCATAATTATCGTAAGAGAGGAAGAGATACTGCGGGCACGTCTCGGCGAAGGCGGGCAAACCGCGGTCGCGCGCCTCGCGCACCTGTTCGAGCGCGTCGGCGCAACTCAGATGCACGATGTAGACCGGCGACTCGGCCATCTCCGCAATCGCAATCGCGCGGTGCACGCCCTCGGCCTCGGCGCGCGTCGGGCGCGTCAGCCCGTGATACTTCGGCGCGGTGCGCCCTGCCGCCAGCGCGCGCTTGATGATCTCGTTAATGACGATGCCGTTCTCCGCGTGCATGCAGATCAGCCCGCCTCGCTCGCCCGCCGCAGACATCCCGCGAAAGATCGTCGCGTCGTCCACGAGAAACACGCCCGGATAGGCCATGAACATCTTGAAACTCGTCACGCCCTCGTCAATGATCCGGTGCAACTCCGGCACGCGTTCGTCTTCCAGATCGGTCGTGATCAAGTGAAAACTGTAATCAATCGCCGTCTTGCCCTCGGCCTTCGCGTGCCAGTTGTCCAGAGCCTCCGTCAGCGACTCGCCCTTATACTGCACCGCGAAATCAATAATCGTCGTCGTCCCCCCGTAAGCCGCCGCCCGCGTCCCCGTGAAGAAATCGTCCGACGCCTTCGTTCCCCCGAAAGGAAGTTCCATGTGCGTGTGCGGATCGATGCCGCCGGGGATAACCAACTTGCCCGCCGCATCAATC
>DASPJG010000171.1:0-4897 GCA_035628755.1 Pyrinomonadaceae bacterium | reverse complement strand
ATAACTTCTCCAAGTTGAACTCCGCCGCCTGCGGCTGTTCGAGGTAAGGTTCGAGGTCGCGCCTGAAAACCACTCCGGCCACATCGTCGAGCCGGTCGCGGTAGACGGGCAGGCGCGAATATCCGAGCGTGCGAAACGCCTGCTTGGTCTCTTCGAGCGTCGCCGTCAGCGGGATGGCGTCCACGTTCGTGCGCGGGATCATCGCTTCGCGCACTTCGGCGTCAGAGAAATCGAAGACGCGGTTGATGAGTCGCTGTTGCTCCTCTTCGAGGTGGCCGCTGCGGCGCGACACGTCGATCAACTGGCGCAGTTCTTCCTCCGTGTAGATGGAGGCGTGATCGGACGAGGGGTGAAGACCGAAGAGACGGACGGTGCGCGTGCCCGCCCAATCGAGGAGGCGTATCGGGTAGTAGAACGATTTGTAGAAAATCTGCAAGGGCAGCGCGACGGCGAGCGCGGTTTTCTCGGCGCGTTCGAGGGCGACGGTCTTGGGCGCGAGTTCGCCGAGCACGATGTGCAGGAAGGTGATGATGCCGAAGGCGATAGTGAACGCGATGGTGTGCATGACCGTCTCGGAGACACGCCCCCTGAGCGGCGCTTCGATGAGATGCGCGATGGCCGGTTCGCCGATCCAGCCGAGGGCGAGCGAGGCGAGGGTGATGCCGAGTTGGGTCGCGGAGATGTAGGCGTTGAGGTTGTCCACCAGTCCCAACAGTCGCTGGGCGCGCTTGTCGCCCGCCCCGGCGAGCGTGGCGATGCGCGAGCGGCGCACGCCGACCAGCGCGAACTCTGCGGCGACGAAAAACCCGTTGGCGAAGACCAGCAGGAAAACGAGCAGGATGTTAAAGGCTGTAAGCATGGTTAATGATAAGAAACGATATTTCTTAAGACAAGCTGAAGACCGGAGTCGGGGCGGGCGAGTTGTCCGCGCGGCGAAGTGAAAGCGTGCGCCCGGATGTATGAGAACGATGCTGGACGCGAGGCGCATGAGCGTTCGCCGCAATCACGCCCGGACGTTTTTGATGGGGAAACGGGCGCGCAAGGCGCGTCGTCGCGCGTGCGCCGCGTCAGGAACGTGAGATGCAAGGGAATATTCCTTAACTTCGCGTATAGGCTTTGCAACATTATCCGTCGAAGATGCGCGCTCATTAAAATCTAAGGGAACGGGAGCGTTCGGGCGTGCGTCGGGAGAGGGCGGTCGGGCATGGGCAAGAATTCCTCGTCGGCGCTTTGCAACCTGAGCAGAGGTTTAAACGATTATGTTTCCCATTGGCGATGACAACTCCGACCGGCACACAACGCCCGTCGTCAACTATCTTCTGATCGCGGCGAACATCCTCGTCTTCGTCCTGTTTCAAGGTTTCGGCTCAAACGACCGTTTCACTTACGCGTGGTCAACCGTGCCCGCCGAGATCACGACCGGGCGCGACATAGACCGCCCCGTCGTGGTGACCAGCCCGACGGGCGACCGCATCGGGCGGATCGATCTCGAACCGACGCCGGGCAGCGTCTATCTCACGCTCCTGACCTCGATGTTCATGCACGGCGGGCTGGCGCACCTGTTCGGCAACCTGCTCTTTCTCTGGATTTTCGGCGACAATCTCGAACACCGCATGGGGAAGGTGAAGTATCTGATCTTCTACCTGCTGTGCGGGCTGCTCGCGTCGCTCGCGCACGTTTTTTCGACGATGGCGTTCGGGCAGAACCCGTACATTCCGAGCCTCGGCGCGTCGGGCGCGATCTCGGGCGTGCTCGGCGGCTACCTCTTGCTGCACCCCACGCGCGGCGTCCACGTCATCGTGTTCAGTTTTCTGGTGCGAACCGTTCCGGCCTTCGTGGCCATCGGCCTCTGGTTCGTCTTCCAGTTGATCAACGGCCTCGGCATGCTGGGGCAGGGTTCGCAGGAGGGCGGGGGCGTCGCTTACGCCGCGCACATCGGCGGCTTCATCGCCGGGTTCCTGCTCGTCAAACTTTTCGACTCCGGCGCGAACCGCGATCCGGCGCAAGCGTGGATGGGCGGCGGTCGCCCCGGTTATTAGCGAAACGATGGCGACAAAGGCATGCTTCTCTCGCCGCCCGCCGCGCCGCCAAGCTTCAAGTAAGGAGAAATGAAATGGCTGACAACGACAATGTGATTTCCGTACTCAACAACCTGATCGAAACTTGCAAGGACGGGCAGAACGGTTTCCAGACCGCCGCCGAAGGCGTCACGAGAAGCGATTTCAAGTCGCTCTTCTATCAATATTCGCAGCAGCGTGCGCAGTTTGCCGGTGAGTTGCAGGACGAAGTGCGGCGGCTCGGCGGCGACCCCGAAAAGGCGGGCAGCGTCGCGGCCACGCTGCATCGCGGCTGGATCAACCTCAAGTCCGCCATGACGGGCGAGGACGAAAACGCCGTGCTCGCCGAATGCGAACGCGGCGAAGATTCCGCCGTCTCGAACTACAAGGACGCGCTCTCGGACGCTAATCTACCGGCGGACGTGCGCGCCATCATCGAACGCCAGTACGCGCAGGTGCAGGAGGCGCACGACCGCATCCGCAACCTCGAACGCGCCACCGGCGCGAGCGGCAGCACAAGCACCGCGAGCGCGTAAACGTCTCTTATTCACGTGAGGGGGACGTGCAAAACGTCTCCCTCGTTTTCGTCAACTGACACAACTGACTCACATAAAACAACCAGAGGGAGAACGAACATGGGAAAAGGTAAAAAGCTCGGCTTCATGCTGAGCGCGGCGATGATGTGTCTCGTGCTGCTGGCCTCGACGGCAGCGGCGCAAAACACGAACTCCGGTACGATGAACGCGGGTCGCGCAGGCAACACGGCGACGGTGAGTTCAACGGACAGGAAGTTTGCGATGATGGCCGCGATGGGCGGCATGGCCGAAGTGGAGATGGCGCGGCTGGCTTTGACCAGAGCGTCGAGCGATGCCGTCAAGCAGTACGCGCAGAAGATGATTGACGACCACACTCCGAACAACGCCGAGTTGATGCAGATCGCTTCGGCGAAGGGCATCACGCTGCCGACCGCGCCCGACGCCAAGCACCGGGCGATGATGGCGAAGATGGAGCAACTCTCCGGCGCGGAGTTCGACCGCCATTACATCATGATGGCGGGCAACCGGGATCACGCGAAGATGGAGAAACTGTTCCGCGACGAGAGCAGGCGCGGCAGGGACGCGGACTTGAAAGCGTTCGCCGCCAAGACGCTCCCCGTCGTCCAGCAACACCTGCAGATGGCGCGCGAGTTGCACAGCCAGATGCCCGGCATGCAGGGCATGAATCACAACAACTAGACGCGGGCGAAAGTCCTTAGGCGCGAGGCGCGGGGCGGAAGCGAGCGGGGGCGGCGACGCCCTCCGGCTTCCGCCTTTTGCTTTCGCGCGCGGCTCAGGTAACATCGTCCGTCGTTAGTTTCAAGGAGTATGAAAGTCATGTCAGCCATCGAAACGTCCGCGCCGCCCGTCAATCAACAGGGCTTGGAAATTCGCCCGACGCCGCGCGCAGAGATGAACCTTTACCCGCTCGACACGTTCCCCTACGAATTTGCCGGGCGCGAGATTACCGTCAGTTTCGAGATGCCGGAATTCACGGCCATCTGCCCGTTCTCCGACTTCCCGGACTTCGCCAATATCCGGCTCGCCTACGTGCCCGACGAGCGTTGCGTCGAACTGAAAAGCCTCAAGCTCTATATCAACTCGTTTCGCAACGTGAAGATTTTTCACGAGCACGTCGTCAACGTCATCCTCGAAGACTTCGTGCGCGCCTGCGCTCCCCTGAGCGTCGAACTCGAAGGCGACTTCAACATTCGCGGCAACATCAAGACGGTCGTGCGCGCGAGTTATAAAAAAGTGAGCGGTGAGCAGCGAGCGGTGAGCAGTTAAAACCTTAACCGCCGCGCTTCTTCCGCCTGACCGCTCGCTGCTCACTGCTCACTGCCTACTATGACGACTCTCGGAATCATCGGCATCGCCATTCTCGTCGCGCTCGTCGTGCTGTTTCTGGTGTGGCGAACGGTGAAGATGTTCGTCAAACTCGCGCTCGTCGGCCTCGTCGCGCTGCTCGTCGTCGCCGCCCTCGTGTGGTGGAACTTCTACGGCGGGCAGGGTTCGACGCCGAAAGCCAATCGCCCCGCCGCCAACACGCGCCGCAACACGAACCGCTGACCCGTCAAACGCCGCACGCGCTTCACCACGTAATGGCCGAGACCGACACCGACCCCGCCGATGAGTTTGACGCCTCGATCAGCCCGGGTGCGCTGGACGAGCGCACGCCCGGCCTCTTCAGTCGTTACCGTCGGCTGCCGCAGAACGTCCTCATCATCAGTCTCGTCAGCTTCCTGAACGACGCTTCGAGCGAAATCATTTACCCGCTCCTGCCGGTCTTCCTCTCGGTCGCGCTCGGCGCGTCGCCCGCCATCATCGGCCTGATCGAAGGCGGCGCGGAATCCGTCTCAAGTTTCCTGAAACTCTTCGCCGGTTACTTCAGCGACCGCAGCGGGCGGCGCAAAGCCCCGGTCGTCTTCGGCTACGGGCTGGCCAGCATCGTGCGCCCGCTGCTCGGCTTCGCCACGAGTTGGCCGCAGGTGTTCGCCGTGCGCTTCGCCGACCGCGTGGGCAAGGGCATCCGCAGCGCGCCGCGCGATGCCATGATCGCCGACTCGGCTGCGCCCCATGAGCGCGGCCTCGCCTTCGGCTTCCACCGCGCGATGGATCATCTCGGCGCGGTCGCCGGGCCGCTTCTCGGCTTCGCGCTCCTCGTGCTCATCGCGGGCAACTACAACGCGCCGACGCTCGCCGAGTATCGTCTGATTTTTCTTGCCGCTTCCGTCCCCGCGCTCGCCGCCGTGCTCGTCGCCGCCTTCGCCATCCGCGAGACGCGCCAAGACCGGGAAGACGGGC
>DASPJG010000170.1:0-2676 GCA_035628755.1 Pyrinomonadaceae bacterium | reverse complement strand
ACCGTGATCTGCTCGCGCACGAGATCAATGCCCGTGACGAGTTCCGTTACCGGGTGCTCGACTTGCAGGCGCGTGTTCATCTCAAGGAAATAGAACTCGCGCGTCACGTCGGAGACGAGAAACTCGACCGTGCCCGCGCCGACGTAATTGGCCGCGCGCGCGACGCTCACGGCTGACGCGCCCATGCGCGCGCGCAAGTCCGGATCGTCAATGGGCGAAGGGCATTCTTCGATCACTTTCTGGTGGCGGCGTTGGATGGAACATTCGCGCTCGCCGAGATGAACCGTGTGGCCTTCGGCGTCCGCGAAGACTTGAATCTCGATGTGGCGCGGGCGTTCGACGGCCTTTTCCAGATAGACCGCAGCATCGCCGAAAGCCGCGAGCGCCTCGGACTGCGCGCCCTCGAAAGCCGACGCGATCTCGTCCGCGCCCGCGACGAGCCGCATGCCTTTGCCGCCTCCGCCCGCCGCCGCCTTGAGCATCACCGGATAGCCGAAACGCGCCGCCGTCTCGCGCGCCTCTTCCGCCGAACGGAGCGGTTCGGTTGTGCCCGGCACGACGGGCGCGCCCGCCGCGATGGCCGCGCGCCGCGCGTTGATCTTCGACCCCATCAACTCCATCGCCTCGGCGGAAGGCCCGATGAACGTCAGCCCCGCCGCCGAGCAGGCGCGCGCGAACTCAGCGTTCTCCGCGAGGAAGCCGTAGCCCGGATGAACCGCCTCCGCGCCGGAGGCGCGCGCCGCTTCGATGATGCGTTCGATGCGCAGATAACTCTCAGACGAAGGCGCGCGCCCGATCAGATAGGCTTCGTCGGCGAGACGCACGTGGAGCGCGGCGGCGTCGGCCTCCGAATAGACGGCCACCGTCGCGATGTCCAGCTCGCGGCACGCGCGCAGCACGCGCACGGCGATCTCGCCCCGGTTGGCGATCAGGATTTTTCTAAACATAAGAGAGCTACCGGCCACGAGCCGCCGGCGATCAGCAACGAGTTAGTGATAACAGAGATACGCCACCTGTTTTAACAGATTTCGTTGATGACTGACTACTGGCGGGCGGGGCTGATTGCTTTTCAGACGACTGCGGAGTTGGAGGGTCGGCGCGGGTCGTAGCGGACGGTGATGCGCGCGCCGGGATAGTAGTTACCTTGATGCTGGCGTTGGGCTTCGTCGAGAGTTTGGGAGGATTCGTATTCGACGCCGTTGACGACGTAGGTGTAGAAGACGTGCGTGATGTCGCCCGCGTCCGTGTTCGTCACGTCGAGGACGACGCCTTCGCCGATGCGCCCGGTGCGCATCAAGGCGGCACGTCGCGCCGCCTCGGTGTCAACCTTTTTCCGCTTGAAGAGATCGAGTAGTCCCATTCGCTTGCGTCAGGGGCGTCAGGGTTTTGAGATGCCGTTGCCGCCGGTCGCGCTCGTGCGCGAGGGGGGCAGCGGCAACGGCGGAGCCGGGATGATCACGCCGTCGCGGATCATCAGATCGTCTTCCGTGCCGAGTTGGTTGTCCTTGCCCGGCAGACGCAGCTTGTAGTTTGTGAAGGAGAGGGCTTCGCCGGGTACGTCTCCGCCGATTGCGGTGCGTAGCGCGACGGGACGGATCGGCAGGTTCGCGGCGGCGCGCGGCGCGCTCGTCTTCGCCGTCGCCGCCGGAGGCAGCGCGGCGATGGCCGACTGTGGCTCGTAAGCCTCCGAACGCATCGAGGCCATCAGGCGCGCGACCGAGCCATCCGGGTCGGGCAGTTTTTGTAAATCTTCGGCGGTCGCGGGAAAAGAGTTGAAACGCGCGCGGTACTCGTAGAGCACTTTGATCGCTTCGTAGCCCTCGACGTTCTTCGCCGCCTCGATGCCGCGCTCGCGCTGGCGGAGGCGTTCGGGAATCGTCAGACCGATCAGAACCGTCAGCCCGACGGCCAGCACGACCGACAGTTTGAAGCCTGCCTCGGCCAGCCGCAGACCCGTAAAGCGCGCAGGCTCGCGGGCGATTCTGGCCGACACGCGCGCGCCCGCCCAGATAATGGCGAAAGAGAGCGGCAGCGCGAGCCATTTCAGACGCCACGCGGCGGTCTCCCCGGCGGCCACCACGTTCCAGAAGTCGAATGCGACGGGCTTCCGCTCAAAGAGCGAGAGGAGCGTGTTGATCAGGAAGACGACGAGGAGCAGCAGGCTGCTTGCGCCGACGCCGAGCGCGCTCAGATAAGAGGGAAGTTCCTTTTCAGGACGCGCGAGCGGCGGGCCGACAGCGTGTGCGCCGCAAGCCTCGCAGGCCTTTATCAGCAGATCGCCGACGGTCTTCGCACCGCAGCAGGGACAAATGTTCAATGTGGGAGACCTCAAGTTTATAAGATAACGCAACCGATATGAACGGGAACTGACCAGATTACGCTGAAAAGGCCGAAACCTCTCCGGCCTGATATTAATGCGACGCGGGCGCTTCGTTGGCGATCTTCGCGGCAGGCGAGCTTTCTTTGGCCTGCTCGCCGCCTTCCGGCGTGCGCCCGGTCTTAGATGCGTCTTTCGCCGCTTGCGCTGTAGCCATGTCGGCGCGCCACACCTCGCGCCACGTGTGATACATGCGATGCGCAAACGTCCAGTAAGAGCCGATGGCGAGAATCCAGAGCACGGCGGGCATCCGGTTGGCGAAGTAGTTGGCCGAGCCGGGGTGGGTTGACAACCCGCCG
>DASPJG010000169.1:0-5500 GCA_035628755.1 Pyrinomonadaceae bacterium | reverse complement strand
GGCGCGGAGCGTCAACAAATTTCTTCAAACTGACCGCACCTCTGTCCGAAATCAGCGCAGGGGCTTTCTGCGGCTTGCCTTTTAGCGAAGCTATTGTTACTATTCGCGTTTTGTCGGAAGTGCTCAGAGTGATCCGTGTGTGCCGGCGTAGCTCAGTTGGTAGAGCATCTGATTTGTAATCAGAGGGTCGGGGGTTCAAGTCCCTTCGCCGGCTCCAACAGTTATTTGGACAAACCGTGCAGGGGTGGTCGAGTGGTTAATGGCACCGGGCTGTAAACCCGGCAGGCTAACGCCTTACGTAGGTTCGAATCCTACCCCCTGCACCAGACTTTGAGGGATGAAGGATGAGGGATGAGGGATGAATTTAGAACTTCATCCCTCATCCCTCATCCCTCCGCCCTTTGGTTGGGCGGGAGTAGCTCAGTTGGTAGAGCATCAGCCTTCCAAGCTGAGGGTCGCGAGTTCGAGCCTCGTCTCCCGCTCCACATTTCAGGCGGTCAACAGGGCGCATGACGGCAGCCGAACGACGCGCCCGCGTAGCTCAGGGGTAGAGCGCCTCCTTGGTAAGGAGGAGGTCATGAGTTCAAATCTCATCGCGGGCTCCATCAAACAGGCGATTCACAACCAATTACTTTATTAAAGAGGCTATCACACAATGAGCAAGGAGAAGTTCGACCGTTCGAAGCCGCACGTCAACATCGGGACGATTGGCCACGTAGACCACGGGAAGACCACGCTGACGGCGGCCATCACCAAGGTCCTGGCCAAGCACAATCCCAAGATCACCGTGCGCGCCTTCGACTCCATCGATAATGCGCCCGAAGAGAAAGCCCGCGGCATCACCATCGCTACTGCCCACGTCGAGTACGAGACGCCCAACCGCCACTATGCGCACGTGGACTGTCCCGGCCACGCCGATTATGTCAAGAACATGATTACGGGCGCGGCGCAGATGGACGGCGCGATTCTCGTCGTCGCGGCCACGGACGGCCCGATGCCGCAGACCCGCGAGCACATTTTGCTGGCGCGACAGGTGGGCGTGCCCGCCATGGTCGTCTTCATGAACAAGGTGGACGCCGTGGACGACGAGGAACTCATCGAACTCGTCGAACTGGAAGTCAGAGAGTTGTTGTCGGCCTACGAGTTTCCGGGCGACGACATTCCCGTCATCAAGGGGTCGGCATTAGGCGCGCTCAATGGCGAAGCGAAGTGGGAAGCGACGGTCGACGAGTTGATGGCAGCGGTGGATAGCTACATCCCGACGCCGGCCAGAGACGTGGAGAAGCCGTTCCTGATGCCGGTCGAAGACATCTTCACCATTCAGGGGCGCGGGACAGTGGCGACCGGCAGAGTGGAGCGCGGACGGGTGAAGGTCAACGAGACGGTCGAGATCATCGGCATTCGCGACACGCGCACGACGGTGTGCACGGGCGTCGAGATGTTCAAGAAGTTGTTGGACGAGGGGGTGGCGGGCGATAACGTGGGGTTGTTGCTGCGCGGCGTGGAGCGCAAGGACATCGAGCGCGGGCAGGTGATTGCGAAGCCGGGGAGTATTACGCCGCACACGAAGTTCAAGGCGGAAGCGTATATTCTGACGAAGGAAGAGGGAGGACGGCACACGCCGTTTTTCACGGGGTATCGACCGCAGTTTTACTTTCGGACGACGGACGTGACGGGCGTGGCGACGTTGCCGGAGGGAGTGGAGATGGTGATGCCCGGGGACAACGTGGCGATGGAGATCACGTTGATCACGCCGATTGCGATGGAGAAGGGGTTACGGTTCGCCATCCGCGAGGGCGGGCGCACGGTCGGCGCCGGTACCATTACCGATATTATTGAGTAAATTTTCGGGGCTGTA
Source organism: Pyrinomonadaceae bacterium (assembly GCA_035628755.1). Classification (GTDB taxonomy): domain Bacteria; phylum Acidobacteriota; class Blastocatellia; order Pyrinomonadales; family Pyrinomonadaceae; genus JAIVJZ01. The sequence goes on along the minus strand of DASPJG010000169.1, from coordinate 3,642 downwards.
AGGTTCAGTTTAGTCCCGGTTCTTCAGGGAAGGTGAGTTATGCCGCGCGATAATATTGTGTTGCAATGCACGGAATGCAAGCATCGTAACTACGTTACGACGAAGAATAAGAAGACGACGACGGAGCGGCTGGAGTTCAGCAAATTCTGCCGTTTCTGCCGTTGCCACAGAAGCCACAAGGAAACGAAGTAAACGCGGAAGTCTGAACGCGCGACGCGGAATGTTGAGCGGGTGTTGTGCTTCGTCATTCATCGTTCCGCGTTCATCGTTTCCCCGAAGGGGTATAGTGTCAACGGTTAGCACGTCGGTCTCCAAAACCGAAAGTTCGGGTTCAAATCCTGATACCCCTGTCAACACGCGTATAAAGAGGTAGCTCCCTTGGCGAGAGAAAAAGACGAAGATTTTGAGAACGAAGACGACAAGTCGTTGCCGTCGCTAGAACCGGCACCTCCGCCGGGGCGCACGGGTTCGACGGACGTGGAGGGGGATGCATCTCCGCGCGCGGCGCGTTTCGGCGAAGGCCCGGAGGGGCGCGGGGCGCGGCGTGAGCGCGGCTTAAAGGGCGCACGCGCAGGGTTCTTTGAGCGCATCACGACTTTCGGGAGCGATGTCCGTTCCGAGATGCGGCGCGTGACGTGGCCGACTCTGACGGACGTGCAGAACACCACGATCATCACGATCATCGCCGTGGCCTTCTTCGCCACTTACCTATGGCTCATCGATAAGGGCTGGACGTTCCTCATCAACGGGCTGACCAAAGCCCTCGGTGGCTGAGATTTTTAGGTCGGGGGAATTAAGGTTCTACCCGGTTCAGGGTAGAACAAGCTCTTTGAAGAGAGCGAGGATTTTTTAGAAGATGCAGCAGTGGTACATCCTACATACCTATTCGGGGCACGAAAAGAAGGTTCGCGATAGCTTGAAGGCGCGCATCCGCGACACCGACTTGCAGGCCGAGATCACGGAAGTGCTCGTCCCGACCGAGACTGTCGTTGAGATGCGCGGCAACAAGCGCGTCGAGTCGTCGCGCATGTTCTACCCCGGCTACGTGCTCGTGCAGATCGAGTGCGACGAGCGCGGGCATATCCCCGACAACGTTTTTCATCTAATCAAGTCCACGCCGAAGGTGACGGGCTTCGTCGGCGGGCAGAACCCGACGCCGCTGACCCCGCAGGAAGTTGATCAGATCGTGCATAACGTGACGGAGGCGCAGGAGAAGCCGAAGCCGAAGTTTACCTATGCGCCGGGCGAGACGGTGCGCATCAAGAGCGGCCCCTTCGCCAGCTTCACCGGCAAAGTCGAAGAGGTCAATGCCGACAAGTCAACGCTCAAGGTGGTCGTCACCATCTTCGGGCGTTCGACGCCCGTCGAATTGAATTTTCTGGATGTGGAAAAAGTAACGTTTACCGAGGACGAATAAGAGAAACATTCAGCCATCGGCGGTCAGCTTTTGAGTAGAAGAAAAGCTGAGTGCTGAGGAAACCGGCTGTTGAGAGCTATCAAATCATGGCAAAGAAGATTACAGGCTACATCAAGTTGCAAGTTCCGGCGGGGAAGGCCAACCCGGCTCCGCCGATCGGCCCTGCGCTCGGCCAGCACGGCGTGAACATCATGGAGTTCTGCAAGGCCTTCAACGCGAAGACCGCGCAGGCCGACCCGGACATGAAAATTCCGGTCGTCATCACCGTCTACGCCGACCGCTCGTTCACCTTTGAGACGAAGACGCCGCCCGCAGCCGATTTGTTGAAGAAGGCGGCTGGCGTCTCGAAAGGTTCGGGCAAGCCGAACAAGGAGAAGATCGGCACGATCTCGCGCGCCAAGATCGAAGAGATCGCGCGCACGAAGATGCCCGACCTCAATACGACGAACTTGGAGAGCGCGATCAAGACCATCGAAGGCACTGCGCTCAATATGGGTCTCACCGTCGAGTAATTGGGGATTGCGAAACGCGGATGATCCGCTAGAGAGTTCGCAGTTCCGTCGAGAGGGAGAGACGACTCCGGGTAGAGAATCGGCGGTCGGATGGCTAATCCGATCATCCCGTTCCGCAACCGAAAGCGTCTCGCTTGCACCTCAAGAGGATAAGTAATGGCGAAGCATGGCAAGAAGTTCCGCGCGGCTCTGGAGAAGATCGAGCCGACCCGGAAATACAATTTGGATGAAGGATTGGCGAAGGTCAAAGAGATCGCCTTCGCGAAGTTTGACGAGACAATCGAGTTGACGATGTGGCTCGGCGTTGACCCGCGTAAGGCGGATCAACTCGTGCGCGGGACGGTCGTTTTGCCGCACGGTCTGGGCAAGTCGAAGCGCGTGCTCGTGATCGCGCAGGGCGATAAGATTCGCGAGGCCGAAGAGGCGGGCGCGGATTTCGTCGGCGGCGAAGACATGGTGGAGCGCATCAAAGGCGGCTGGCTCGATTTCGACGCCGTGATCGCGACGCCCGACATGATGCGTCTGGTGGGCGGACTCGGCAAAGTGCTGGGGCCGCGCGGCCTGATGCCGAACCCGAAGACGGGGACAGTGACGCCCGACGTGACGACCGCCGTGCGCGAGACGAAGGCCGGTAAGGTCGAGTATCGCGTGGACAAGACGGGCGTCATTCACGTCGGCATCGGGAAAGTCTCCTTCGACCAGCAACTCCTGCGCGAGAACGCGCAGACGCTGCTCGACGCGGTCGTCAGGGCGAAGCCTTCGACGGCCAAAGGCAAGTACGTCAAAAAAGTGAATCTCGCGGCGACGATGAGTCCGGGCGTGCTTCTGGACGAGACGGCTTACGTGAAATAGCTTGTGAGGAGCGTGATTTAAGAGATGAAAACCAGAGAACAGAAGCAGAAAGATTTGGAAGCCCTCACGCAGCAGTTTCAGGAAGCGACCGCCGCGATGCTCATGGGCTTCAACAAACTAACGGTGACGAAGGATCAGGAACTGCGCCGCCAGTTGGATCAGGTAGGCGCACGGTATTCGGTCGTCAAGAACACGCTGGCGCGCCGCGCCATCGAGGGAACGCCGTTCGAGGGCGCGACGGAGCACTTCAAAGGCGTAACGGCGATTGCGACGAGCACCACCGACGCCGTGACGCTCTCGAAGGCGGTCTCGAAGTTCGTCAAAGACAACCCGGAAGTGTTCACGTTCAAAGCGGGCGTGGTCGAAGGCCGGGTCGTCGCGTTGGCGGATGTCGAGGCGATTGCGAGCCTGCCGCCGAAGGAAGAGTTGATCTCGAAGATCATGTTCCTGATCAATTGCCAGGCGCAACGGCTGGTCACGGTGCTGTCGGCTGTGCCGCGCAATCTGGCGATTGTCGTCAAACAGATCGGCGAACAGAAGGGCGGCGGGGAAGCCGCCTGAGCGATTTCGGATTATTCGATTGCGGAATGCGGGTTGAAGAAGAAGGCGCGCGCTCTCCTCTTTCACCCTGCGCTCTGAATTTCGCAATCCGCATTTTGAGTGTGGCTGGACGCGGTTAAAACGAGCGGGGCGATTTGTCAGGTCGTCCTTTAGTGGCTCGGACGCTTTTCGGAGTTCGGATGCAACGAACTGAGGAGAGTGTCCCGTGGGTTCTCCTGCTGCGAACCATAAACGAGGAACACAACAAGCAGAACCCTTGAGGAGGTTAATTAGTTATCATGGCAACTAGAGAAGACGTGG
>DASPJG010000168.1:0-6660 GCA_035628755.1 Pyrinomonadaceae bacterium | reverse complement strand
GTCTTGGGCTATCGGGACGGAAGTGAATCTCGTCAACCGTTTGATCGAGCGTTTCCCGGACAAGCACATCCGCCTGCTCGCGCCCGACCTCTGCATGTGCGCGACGATGTACCGCATCGCGCCGCAAAACCTCGCGTGGGCATTGGAATCGCTGCTCGCGGGCGTTGTCCCCAACCAGATCATCGTGCCGGAAGAGACGGCGCGTTGGGCGCGCGTCGCCCTCGATAGAATGCTTGCGATCAAGTAGATTTAAAAGCCTTGAATCGTGAATCGTCAATCGTGAATAGAGAGAGACTGTTTTCTTCTATTTACGATTGACGATTCGCGATTCAAGGCTTTTCAGGGAGCGTGTTTTGGCTGACCCGAACGAGCGTTACCCGGATAATGCGCCGGGCGTATATTACGTAGACAGGAATTGTATAGACTGCGATGTCTGTCGTGACAGCGCGCAGGAGAACTTCAAACGCAACGACGAGGGCGGCTACTCGTTCGTCTACAAGCAGCCGGAGACGGAAGCCGAGCGCAGCGAATGCGAGCGCGTCCGTGAAGAATGTCCGGTCGAAGCCATCGGCAACAGCGGTTAAATTTTAAGCCCGGCGCAGATTCGAGAAGGCCGCCCGCAGCAGTTCACAGCGAAACCTGCGCGCGGCCTTTCCCTGTGCTGGAAGGTTCAGACGACGATCTTGATCCAGCCGTCTTCGATACGGACTTCGTAGGCTTCGATATTGGAGTCCGGGCGGTTGAAACATGCGCCCGTAGCGAGGTCGAAACGCCAGCCGTGCCAGTCGCATTCGACAAACCCGCCGCAGAGGTTGCCGTCGGCGAGAGGCGCGCCGCGATGCGGGCAGAAGTTTTCGATGGCGTAGAAGCGGCCTTCGACGTTGTAGAGGGCGAGTTCCGCGCCGCTCGCGAGTTCGACGGTCGCGCCGCGCCCGGGCGGCACGTCTTCGACGCGACCGACGGTGACGACCGCGCCCGTGCGCGCGGGGCGTTTGAAGTTCTGATACTTTGAATCGAAGGTTTGCATTGTCTGCGGAGAGCGTAACAAAATGGCCGACCGTTAGGCAAAAGCGCGCAAGGTTTGCGTGCCCGCGCGTTCTGAAGGGGCGGGCGCGAACAGGGAGTTTGACGCGCGCCGGGTTTGCCAAACGGTACTCTCTCGCCGTCGCCCGGACGCCCCTCTTGCGCGCCGGAAACGAAAATGCGGGAAAGGAAACGGAGAGAAGATGAGAAGAAACAGTTTGATGTCGGCGGCAAGCGTCGTCGTGTTGAGTTTGATGTTCATGGCGCAGGCCGCGGCGCAAGGTGAGGTTGCGTCGGCGGCGGCGCGCGATCAGGGCGTGCAGACGGCAGGGACGGGCGCGCCCGCGATGGCCGGGGCGACGCGCGTGGTAGTCTCCGGCGACTCGCTCGTTCAAGCGCGACCGGACACGGCGATGATCTCGGTCGCAGTGGTCACGCAGGCGCAGACCGCGCTCGCGGCGCAGCAGGAGAACGCGCGCCGGAGCGAGGCGATGGTGCGCGCGCTGAAAGCGGCGGCGGGCGCGGGCGCGGAGGTCGAGACGAGCGGCTACAGTTTGCAGCCGCAGTACAACTACCGCGAGAACCAGACGCCGATCATTCGCGGCTACGAGGCGCGCAACACCGTGACGGTCACGCTCGGCGATCTCTCGAAGGTCGGCCCCGTGATTGACGCTGCGACCGCCGCCGGGGCAAACAACATAGACAACCTCGCATTCACTCTACGCCGCGACGAACCGGCGCGCGATCAGGCTCTCGCCGCCGCGACGCGCGAGGCTCTGCGCAAGGCGCAGGTGATGGCCGTGGCTCTGGGCGGGCGCGTGGGGCGCATCGTCGAAGTGCAGGAGGCGAGCATCGGTCGTCCCGTGCCGATTTACGACACGCGGGCGGCGATGCGCGGCGGAATGGCGAAGACGATGGAGGCGCAAGCTACGCCCGTCGAGATCGGCACGCTCGACATCCGCGCGCAGGTGCAACTCGTCGCAGAGATCATCACGGAGCGGTAAACGAGTAAAAAGTAGAACCGGCGAAAGGCGAAAGTGAAGATAAAGGCGCGAGTGCGCTTGATTCTTCGCTTTCGCCTTTCGCCTTTCGGCGTTCACCTTTTATAATCGCAGGCGTTCCCCTCGAAGTCGAAAAAGAGCGCGAGGCGTCGTTGAGCATTCGTGCGTGCGCCGTTGGCGGGCGGGTTGTCGCATGAGCCGTGTGCGAGTTATGTCGCGCGGCAGCGGGCGCGGTCGCGAGTTTATCTTCGGAGATATTTCAGGAGGAGATCATGTCTAGATACCGTGATGATAGGGACGACGATTTTTATGGCGACCGCCCGCGCGCGCGGCGCAGCGACTACGACGAAGATCGTGGCGCGCGCGGCGGCTACGGCGACGACAGGCGCGTCGGCGGGGGTGACGCCGGGGCACGCGACTATTACGACGACTACGGGCGCAGGAGAACCGGCGGCTACACCGGCGGCGACGATTACCGCGACGAGCGCGAGCGCACGGACGCTTACAATGCGCGGCGCGGCGGCGAGCCCCTTGCAGGGCGCGACTACGACGACGAGCGCGAACGCCCGCGCCGTTATGAAGACGACGACCGGGAGGGGCGTTCGATCTTTGAAGAGGGCAGAGACTTTTTTCGCGGGCGGCGCAGCAGCGGCGGCGGAGGCCGGGGACGCGGCGAGGCGCGGCGCGGCGCGACGCGCTCGCACGTCCGCTGCCGCGACATCATGACGCGCGACGTGACGGTCGCCACGCGCGACACGACGCTCGAAGATGTCGCGCGGCTGATGAAGAACGAGGACACGGGCGTGATCCCCGTCGTAGATCGGGCGGAGACGCCCATCAGCACGCGGCCTATGGGCGATGCGGGTGCGGCGGCCACGGATTTGGACGCGCCCGTCGGCACGAGTCCCGAAGCGCGCCGCGTGAACGCGACGATCCACGGCAACGGGCGGCTCGTCGGTCTCATCACGGATCGGGACATCGTGGTGCGCGCCATCGCGGAGGGGCGCGACCCGCGCACCACGCGCGCCGAAGAGATCATGACGGAAGAGGTGCACACGGCGCACCCGAACGACCGCGTTATCGAAGCCATCCGCAAGATGGGCGACAAGCAGGTGCGTCGCATCCCCATCGTGGATCAGGATCGGACGCTGCGCGGCATCATCTCGATGGCCGACGTTGCGCTGGAAACCAACGACGACCGCGAACTGGCTGAAGCCCTCGAAGAGATTTCGAGCGGCTCTTCGTTCTGGAACAGAATCTTTGGATGAAGAAGAAAGTAAATCGTGAATCGTCAATCGTCAATAGATTAAGTCAGGCTTTCTCTATTCACGATTGACGATTCACGATTGACGGCTTTGATATGGCGAAATCAATCGAGCGTTATTTGCGTTTTATGCCGGTGGCGAAGCCGGGGCGTCCGTGCGAGCGGCACTGGTCGCCGGCGGCTGATGTGTACCGGACGCGTGACGGGTGGCTCGTCAAAGTTGATCTGGCGGGCGTCAGCCCGGACGAGTTGGACATCACGATTGCAGGGCCGGTGCTCGTCATCGAAGGCACGCGCCGCGACACCTCTTGCAGCGAGACGATCTCGTATCATCAGGTGGAAATTTCCTACAGCCGCTTCGAGAAGACGCTGCGCTTCCCTTGCCCGATAGAAGGGGCGCGCATCGAAAGCGATTATCGAGACGGGCTGTTGCTGCTTCGCCTGCGTAGCCCGCAGGAGTGCGAGTAGAGGAATTGTCAGTGGTCAGTTGCATGTGCTTGCCACACCGGCTACTAAAGACGGAATTGAACAACTGACGACGGACAACCGACAACCGACGACGGATAACTGACTAATCATGGCTGAAAATATAACTACGGCGGCGAGCACGGAAGCTACGCCGCAAACGCCCGGCGAACCTTTCGAGATCGCGGTGCTGCCGTTGCAGAACACGACGTTGTTTCCCGGCACGGTTGTGCCGCTGGCGGCTGGCCGCCCGCGCTCGGTGGCGGCGGTCGAGGGCGCGCTCGCGCAGCCGGAGAAGCTGCTGGCCTGCATCAGCGTCAGGCCGGGCAAGGGCACTGACGCCGAGGCGACGCCCGAAGAGATTTACAACGTCGGCACGCTCGTCATGGTCAAGCGCATGTTTCGCGGCGAGGACGCCTTGCAGATCATCGTGCAGGGCACGGAGCGCGTGCGCGTCGAGGAATGGACGCAAACCGAGCCGTTCCTGCGCGCGCGCGTCACGGTGTTGCCGCCGCTCAGGACGGAAGACCAGCAGGAGGTCGAAGCGTTGCAGCGCAACGTGCGCGTTTTGATCGAGCGCGCGCTGGCGATCCTGCCGCAAGTGCCGCCCGAAGTGCGCGCCGCCGTGCTGGGCGCGCAGGAGCCGACGCAGATCGCCTATTTCCTCGCCTCGGTGCTCAACCTCGGCGTCGAGTACGAACAGGCGATGCTCGAAGCCGACACGACCGACGAGTTGCTACGCCTCGCGCACGCGCGCCTCGCACGCGAAGTCGAGATCATGCAGTTGAGTTCCAAGATCGCGACCGAGGCGCAGACCGAGATGGACAAGGCGCAGCGCGACTACGTTTTGCGCCAGCAGATGAAGGCCATCCAGAAGGAACTCGGCGACGAGGACGGCGAGGGCGCGGAAGCGGCGATGATGCGCGAGCGGCTGGGCGAGGCCGACTTGCCCGAAGAGGTGCGCACCGAGGCCGAACGCGAACTCAAGCGCATGGAACGCCTGCCCGCCGCCGCGCCCGACTATCACGTCATCCGCTCCTATCTGGAATACGTGCTCGAACTCCCCTGGCGCAAGTCTTCCGAAGACCGTCTCGATCTGGCGGAAGCGCGCCGCGTGCTCGACGAAGATCACTACGGGCTGGAAGACATCAAGGAACGCATCCTCGAATTCCTCGCTGTCGTCAAACTGCGCCCCGACTCGAAGAGTCCCATCCTCTGTTTCGTCGGCCCTCCGGGCGTCGGCAAAACTTCGCTCGGGCGTTCCATCGCGCGCGCGCTGGGGCGCGAGTTTGAACGCCTGTCATTGGGCGGCATGCGCGACGAGGCGGAGTTGCGCGGCCACCGCCGCACGTACATCGGCGCGATGCCCGGACGCATCATCCAATCCCTGCGGCGCGCGAAGGTGAACAACCCCCTGATGATGCTCGACGAGATCGACAAGCTCGGCGCGGACTTTCGCGGCGACCCGGCGAGCGCGCTGCTGGAAATTCTCGACCCGCAGCAGAACAACACCTTCCGCGATCACTATCTCGATCTGCCCTTCGATCTCTCGAAGGTCTTCTTCATCGCGACGGCCAACCAACTCGGCCCCATCCCGCCTCCTTTGCGCGACCGCATGGAGATCATCTCGCTCGCGGGCTACAGCGATCAGGAGAAGCTGCACATCGCGCTGCAATATCTCGTGCCGCGACAGGTGGGCGAAAACGGCCTGAAGCCCGAACAGTTTGAGATCACGAACGAGGCCATCATGCTCATCGCAGAGCGTTACACGCGCGAGGCCGGCGTGCGTCAACTCGAACGCACCATTGGCTCGGTCGCGCGCAAGGCCGCCTTGAAGATCGCGACGGGCGGGGCGACGGCGGTGCGCGTCGATGCCCCGGACATCAAGGAGTTTTTGGGTGCGCCGCGTTTTTACCCGGAAGAGGCGCGCAAGGAACTGCCCGCGGGCGTGGCGACGGGGATGGCCTGGACGGAGATGGGCGGGCAAATCCTGTTCATCGAAGCGACGCTCTTGCCCGGCGGCGCGGGGCTGACCATCACCGGACAACTCGGCGAGGTGATGCAGGAGTCTGCGCGCGCCGCGCGTTCCTATCTCTGGTCGCACGCGGCGGAGTTCGGCATCCCGCCGGAGATGTTCAAGTCCTACGGCGTGCACCTGCACGTCCCGGCGGGCGCGATCCCGAAGGACGGCCCTTCGGCGGGCGTCGCCATCACAGCCGCGCTCGCTTCTCTGATGACCGGGCGGCGCGTCAGCCACAACACGTCGATGACGGGCGAGATCACGCTCTCCGGCCTCGTCTTTCCGGTCGGCGGCATCAAGGAGAAAGTGCTCGCCGCACACCGCGCGGGGATCAGGCGCATCATTCTGCCCTCACGCAACGAGGCCGACCTTGAGGACATCCCCGCAGAGGTGCGGCAGGAATTGGAGATCGTCCTCGTCTCGCGCATCAGCGAAGTGCTGGACGCGGCGTTGGAGAAACTCGTCGCCAACCCGCCGCCACCGCCGCTCGCGGGCATGGACGCGGCGGCGCGCAATCAACCGAACACGCACGCGCAACCGGAAGCCGTGCGCGTGCGCGAATCGTAAAACACAGGGGGAGCGACCAGATGGCGAACAAGAAGGCACAGAGCAAGGCGGGCATCGCCGCCAACCGGCGCGGGCAGCAGATGGGCGACGAGCGCAGCAACAGCCCTGTCAAACAGGAAGAGGCGGAGTCGAACACGCCCGCCCTGCGCGGCAAGCGCAAGGACGCCAACAAGTTCTTCGCCGACGAATCATCACAACAGGCGGGCAGCAACGCCGCGCGCCCGCGCTCCAACTCGCCCTCGCTCCCCGCCGCCATGCCGACGAACGTGAAGAAAGGCGAATCCGGCGGCGAGCGCGTCTTCAAACAGCGACAGGCGCGC
>DASPJG010000167.1:0-4338 GCA_035628755.1 Pyrinomonadaceae bacterium | reverse complement strand
AGTGGATGAACCGCAACACGCAACTGCCGGAGGGCGCGCGCACCGTGCAGTTCGCCTCGCTGAGTTTCGACGTGTCGTTTCAGGATATGTTTTCCACCTGGTTCTCCGGCGGCACGCTCGTCTTGCTCACCGAAGCGCAGCGGCGCGACATCGGCGGCCTCTCCGGCATCCTGACGGACAGCGAGGTGCATCGCATCTTCATCCCCGCCGTCGCTCTCCAACAACTGGCCGAAGGATTGATCGCTCACGACCCGCAGGCGTCGCACTTGCGCCGGGTCATCGCCGGTTCAGAGCAATTGCAGATCACGCAGCCGATTGCGCGGTTCTTCAGCGAGGCGAAAGATTGCTCTCTGCACAACGAGTATGGGCCGTCGGAGACGCACGTGGTGACGTGCCTCTCGTTGCCCGACGAGGTGCAGGATTGGCCGTCGCGCCCGCCGATTGGCCGTCCGATCTTCAACACCCAAATTTACCTGCTGGAGAAATCGCTGCAGCCCACGCCCATCGGCGTGCCCGGCGAACTCTACATCGGCGGAGCGGGGCTGGCGCGCGGTTATTTAGGACGCCCTGACTTGACCGCCGAGAAATTCGTGCCCGACCCTTTCAGCCGCGAGCCCGGCGCGCGGCTCTACCGGACGGGCGATCTGGCTCGCTATTACCCGGACGGCAATATCGAGTTTCTGGGGCGCGACGATCATCAAGTGAAAATTCGCGGCTTCCGCATCGAGTTGGGTGAAGTCGAAACCGTGCTCGGTCGTCATCCTGCCGTGCAGGAGACCATCGTGTTGACGTGGGAGCGCGCGCCCGGCGACCGCCGCCTCGTCGCCTACGTGGTGTTCCAGCCGGGCACGACGCCGACCGTCAGCGAGTTGCGCAACTTCCTTTTGGAGAAGCTGCCGGACTACATGGTTCCGTCCAGCTTCGTCATCCTCGACGCCGTGCCGCTGACGCCGAACGGCAAAGTGAACCGGCGCGCGCTGCCTCTGCCGGATCAGGCGCGCCCCGAATTGGAACAAGCCTTCGTCGCGCCGCAGACGGAACTGGAGCAGGTCGTCGCCGGAGTCTGGCGCGAGGTGCTCGGCATCGAGCGGGTGGGCGTTGACGACAACTTCTTCGAACTGGGCGGCCACTCGCTGCTCGCCACGCAGGTCGTCGCGCGCCTGAGCGAAGCCTTCGAGGTTGAATTGCCCTTGCGCACGATCTTCGAGTCGCCGACCGTGAGCGGTCTGGTCGCCACGATGTTGCAGATGGAGAGCGAGCCGGGAAGTTTTGAAAAGGTTGCGCAAATCCTGCGGCAACTCGAAGAGCTTTCCGAAGAAGAGGCGCAATCTCTGCTCGACGCGCAAGGCTCCGCGAGCCACGGCGAAGAAATCCGCGAACCTCAACAAAGCCCGGAACAGGCGGACATCTCCGCAACCTGACAAAACGAGCACGCAACGGAGAACGGCGCGCGGCCAACCCGAACCCCGCGCGCCGTGTCTCTCTCCTGACGAGAGAGCCTGAGACGATCATGTCGAATATAGTTTTCATTCCCTTTCCTGAGACCGGACATCTCAATCCGACTTTCAAGATCGCGCGCTCGCTCAAGGAGCGCGGGCATAACGTCTACTATCTGGGGCTGCTTGATTTTGAAGACTACGTGCGGCGGCAGGACTTCGAGTACCTGCCCCTGTTCGAGTCGCTGTGCCCGAAAGGCTTTATCGAGGAGTACGCCGTCAAGAACAATCTCGACAACTTCAAAGCGATCTTGCAGCGAGCCATGACTACCCGCCAGCCGCTCAACTTGCCGCGAGACCTCAGCCTGATCATGCAGCGGGTGCGCGCCGACTTATTGATCATAGACCTGCTGCTGACCGACATCGCTTACAGCGTCGAGCCGTCCGGCGTCCCCTTCATCCTGCTCAACACGCAACTCTTCAACCCCTGGGTGGAAGAAGCGGAGGGCTATCGAAAGCTGTCGGACAAGACGGAGTTGATACTCTGCCCGCGCGAGTTCGAGTTCCCCGACGCCCGGAGGAGAAAGGGAAGCCATTATGTCGAAGCTTCGATTGACCTCTCGCGGGGAGACGCGAACTTCCCCTGGGAACGGGTGGATGAGCGCAAGCCTCTCATCTATTGCTCCTTCGGCAGCCAGAGCCATCTCATCGAAGGCAGCCAGCGGTTTTTCCAAACCGTCGTTGACACCTTCGCGGCCAAGCCCGACTGGCAACTCATCCTGTCATACGGGTCTGTGAACATCGAGGAGTTACGCGGCGTTCCTGACAACGCGGTGCTGGTCAAGTCCGTGCCGCAACTGGACGTCCTGCAAAAAGCCTCGATGATGATCACTCACGGCGGCTTCAATAGCGTTAAAGAGTGCATCTATTTCGGCGTGCCGATGATTTTGTTTTCCCTCATCAGAGATCAACCGGCCATCTCCGCGAGAGCCGTCTATCACGGCCTCGGAGTGATGGGAGACATCCACGAGGCTACCCCGGAGCACATCCAATCCCTGATCGACCGTGTGTTTCAAGACCCGGCCTTCAAAGCGCGACTGACGGCCATGTCCTCCATCTTCAGGGAGTACGAAGAAGCCTCTCACGCCGTCGGGGTCATCGAAAAAGTTTTGCACAGCCCGACCACGGCTTAACTGACAGAAGAATTTAAAACAGACGGTACGAGGCGTCTGGCCGACTTTTGAAAGCGGTCGCCCCCCATCGAAACTCATTCCATCTCACAGCACGGCGGAGAGCACACCCCAGCCCTCCGAGCACTGACAGCCGAGGTATTTATATGCGGTTAACAGATGAGCAAGTCGCTAAATTCAGCCGGGACGGGTATCTGCTCGTCGAGAATCTCTTTTCCCCCGAAGAGATCGAAATCATCCTCGGCGAGATACCGAAAGCCTTCGCAGAAGATTCCCCGCGACGGATCAGAGAGAAAAGCGGCGCGGTTCGCAGCGTCTTTGCCCTCCACCAGACAAACGAAACGTTTCGCCGCCTGACGCGCCTGCCCCGGCTGGTCGAACCGGCGCGACAGTTGCTCGAAAGCGAAGTTTACGTTCATCAATTCAAGGTCAACGCCAAAGTCGCGCTTGAAGGCGACCAGTGGGAATGGCACCAGGATTTTCTCTACTGGCACAAGGAAGACGGGATGCCCGCGCCGCGCGTCCTGACGGCGACCGTCTTCTTGCAGGATGTCAACGATTTCAACGGCCCGATGCTGCTCATTCCGGGGTCGCACCGTCAGGGGATGATTGATGTCGCCGCCCAGAAAATGGAGAGCGTCGCCGTCCCCGGCGTGCCGGGCGCGAACGGCAACGGGGCGAGTTGGATTCACACCCTGACGGCTGACCTGAAGTACAAGATCGACCGGGGCGCGCTCGCCAAACTGCTCGGCGCAAACAGCATCTATGCGGCGAAGGGCAGGGCGGGCTTCGTCCTGTTTTTCCACGGCAACCTCTTTCACGCCTCCGCCAGCAACCTTTCGCCGTATGACCGGATGAGCATTTTTGTCTCCTACAACAGCACGGAGAATTACCTCAGAGACATCGAGCAGCCGCGCCCGTCCTTCATCGCTAGTCGTGACTTTAGCCCGATCACGCCCGTGCCGGACGACAGCCTGCTCAGCGGCGGGGAAAGCCCGAATGAGTAACTCGACGAAAGCAAATTCATCCCTCACCCCGGCCAAGCGGCAACTGCTGGCCATGCTGCGGAAGCAGCAGGGCGTAGAGGCCGAGGCCAGCCTGCGTATTCCGCGTCGCAGCGTGGAAGGCCCCTGCGCGCTCTCGTTCGCGCAGCAGCGGCTCTGGTTCTTAGACCAATTGGAGCCGGGCGGTTACGCCTACAACATGCCGGTCGTGGTGCGGATCAGCGGCGACTTGAACGTCGAGTTGCTGGAACGCTCGCTCAACGAGATCATCCGCCGGCATGAGACGTTGCGCACTTCCTTCACGGTCGCGCGCGGCGTGCCCGCGCAGGCGGTCGCCCCTGATCTGAGCCTCACGGTCGAACTGGTTGACTTGCGGCATTTGCCGGAGAGCGAAGGCGACGAGGAAGTGCGCTGCCGCTCCGTCGCGGCAGCGCGGCAACCCTTCGATCTGGGTCGCGCGCCGCTCTTACGCGCGCAAGTCCTGCGGCTCGACGAGGCCGAGTTCGTCCTGCTGTTGACGCTCCACCACATCATCTCCGACGGCTGGTCAATGGGCGTGCTCATACAGGAGATCACCACCCTGTATCGCGCTTACAGCGAGGGGCGCGTGTCGCCGCTGCCCGAACTGGCCGTGCAGTATGCAGACTTCGCTCTCTGGCAGCGCGAGCGGCTGCAAGGCCAGGTGCTCGAAGACCTGCTCGCCTACTG
>DASPJG010000166.1:0-5117 GCA_035628755.1 Pyrinomonadaceae bacterium | reverse complement strand
CTCGGCACGTCGGCCGACAACAACAGGGATAGACACGCCAAAGGGCGGACGGCCAACGGAACCTATGCCGCTCCGAGCAAGCACCCTGAGCGGCATAGGTGGAAGCCCGATCACCCGTGGCGCAAAAATCCCGAATTGATACCTCGCGGAGAGCGTTGCACCTTTGCGAAACTGACGGCCGAACAGGTGAAACAGATACGCGCCCGCTACACGGGCAAACATGGCGAGGTGTCGCAACTGGCGCGGGAGTTTGGAATTAACTTCCGCACCGTTTCCATCATCCTTAAAGGCAGAACATGGACGCATGTTTAGGAGGCTACCCATGGAAAGCAATAACCTCTTTGTGATCGACAACATCTCGCTAGATAATGCGATCATGCGAACATTCAGCGGAGTAACAAAGGCTAACCTACATCGGGCAAAGGCCAGCGGAACGGTGTACATCAACGACGGGACGGACTTCAGCACGCAAACCGAGTTAACGGCCGACGAATACTCCGCGCTGTCCGCTGTCTTGAAACAGATTTCCGAGAGGGTCGGGCGCGAGATACAAGACAAGTTCGCCCCGCGCTGATTGCGCGTATCGCCCTCTAGGTGGGTTTTCATTGCCGCTGAGACTGCCATTATCTAGACCGTTATCCCCAACTCTGCGGGCAGGATTTCTCGGAGCGTGATGCTCTGCAACTCCGCCGTAATGTCCCAACGCATCTGGAAGCTATTCCCCGTAAAGCAAACCGGCGTGTCGAACTCGCCCGACCAGGTGAGCACGACGCCGTTCGCCGGGGGCGTGTTGAAGTGGATGAGGCCGACACTGTTGTCAATCACCCACCCGGAAGCCGCGACACCGTTCGCGTAGACTGTCAGTGCGGGCACGCCGAGGGCTTGCGCGGCAGTTGACGGGATGACGCGCGGGGTCGTGCCGTTCGCCTCAAAGAGGTTGACGCCCCCGCCGTAGAGTGAGCCGCCCCTGACCGGCTTGACGATGCGCCTCACATCCACGAGTGACGTGATGCCGGGGCGGTTGTAGGTCTTCGTCAGGTAGAAGTCCGTCGTCGAGCCGTTGCCGACTCCGAACGGCTCGGCCACCGCCGTGAAGTCGAACGGGATACGGACGCGGAAGCCAGCATATGATCCGAAGCCGCCGAGCCAAAATTCGTTGAAATAGGAGCGGGCCGTCTCGTTCGAGAGTGCTATCGGAACCGTGATCTTGCGTATGGCGTCGAGGCGCGCTACGTTCGTTTTAAAAATGCCGGTCGCGGGGTTGAACTGCTCTGCGTTGGCAAGTTCGATCTCGGCCGTGATGGCCGCGCCGCTGCCCGTCTCGCCGGCAACCAGTTCCGGGTCGAATAGAACCTCGTGGAAAGTCCGCGGCATCCTTTTTACCTTCTGAGCCTATTGCTAATCGCGCCTGCTAAGAGTTCGGCACCCTCACGCTGCGAGCGGCGGTAGGTGAAGCTAGGCGCGGGTATAGGCGGCTGGACTATGTTGATGTTGATGACGGGCGGGCCTCCCTGAGCCTGTCGGGCCATCTGACGCGACTGCTGCGGGTTGTATGCGTAGGAGTCTTGGAGCGGGACTATGAACTCGTCGCGGTGAACCTTGTAGATTTTCCCGGCGTCCATCGGGCCGCCCACGTCGCGCGAGCCGCCGAAGACGGTAGTTGAACCCATGCCCGATCCGGCGAAACTCCCGCCCTGAGTTGCCGCGCCCGACACGGCCCCGCCGAACAGGTTGCTTGCGAACGTGGTGAAGAATTTTCCGAAGATGTTTGAAAGTTGGGAGGAAGCGTAAGAGGCCAACATCTGCTGAATAGAGGTGGCGAAGTCGATTGCGAAGCCGCGAGTCATGTCCTTGAAGCTCGCACCGATCTGAGTGAACGATCCCGTAAAGGCGTCCCTGAATGCTTGGCTTGCACCCTGCGCGGTGATGCCAAACCTGCCAGTTTCACTGTTAAGATCAACGACTTCCTTGTACCAATCCCTTGTGCCGGCCGCCGCCTGCTGCGTCAGAGTTACCGCCGTCGCTAAGACTCGCGGGACTTCCTGCATGGCGGGCATCAGCGAGATACCGTTCAGGGCGGAAAGGTCGGAGGTCGGTAGCCACTGTTGCGGCGCGACGCCGCGAAGCACGGGGCGGACGTAGTAGTTATCATCGGGCGTGGCCGCCCCGGTGATGCCTCTCGCCTCCCGCTCGCGGCGCGCGTCTCTGGGTCGCTCCGTAGATGGCAAGCTTCTAAACGCGCCCGCCGCCTGCACGGCCCGACCTAACTGATCGCTGAGTTGGCTTAGTTGTGTCTCCAGGCTTTTCAGTTCCGCCTCGAAGGCGGCGACGCGCTGCCGCGCTCCCTGCCACAACGCCTGACGCTGCCTGTTGGCTGCTTCGTGCTCAGGAGGTAGGACAGGAACCTGCTCCGGTGCTTGCACCGAATCAAGGCTGCCGAGCGGCCGGGTATCATACTGACGGCGCGGCGGGAGATAGTTGGGCATATTGCCCGCGCGGCTCATATCGCGCTTCGCCTCATCAATGGCGGTGCGGACGGCCGCGCGCTTTTTGATTATCTCTTCAATTTTCCGCGCGAGTTCGATGGTTTCGACTTGTACCGCGCTCGTACCTTCCTGAATGCCTTGCGCTAGTCCGAACGCCAAGAACCGCCCCTGCTCGATCATCACTCGCGAGGGCGAGTTCATTCCAAAATAATCTTTGAACGGCTTTAGAACGGCGTTCAGGCTAAAAGCCGTCACGGTCTGAGCAACCATCGCCGTCCCCGCGTTGATGCCCTCCTGCAAGCCCCCAGTGATGCCGCCGCCGATGGTCGCGCTAACGCTGGCCTTCATCATCGCGCCGACGGGCGTCAAAGCAGCATTGAAGCCCTCGGCCATCTTTTGAGTTAGGGCTGGCAGGTTGCCGGTTAAGGCATCTTCAAGCGACTTATTGAGATCAGCCGCGAGCTGCTGCGTCCCTTGACCCTGCGCGACTTCCCTCAAGTCCTGAAGTTGCGCGAGCCGCCCTTCTAACCCCTTCGCAAACTTGTCTGCCCCCCCCGCGAACCGGGGATCAGTTTGAAGCATCGCCGTGATTGCTTCGACAGCTGGGCCGCCCTTCAGCTTGCCAAGTTCCCCTAGCTTTCTTGTCTCTGCGACCGTCTTACCAATAGCCTTTGCGAGCAATTCCCAGGCAGGTATGCCGCGATCTTGAAGCATGTTGACATCTTCCGATGTCACCCTACCCAAACTTCTGATCTGGCCGAACGCCCGGACGACGCCTTGTAAATTCTCGTCGTTAAACTGCCCGCCTTGTGCAAGAGCGCCGCCCCATATCTTCAGATACTCAGTTGTCTTCTGGGTCTCAAAGCCGAAGACGGCCATCTGACGAGCCGCGCGGATCGTCCCTTGGGTGTTGAAGATTGGGTTAGCTGCTGCGAAGTCCGTAAGTTGCTTGACGTATCGTGCTGACTGCTGCGCCCCGCCAGTCACACCCTCAAAGCCGAGGGCGGCCGACTCAATAAGCATATTGAATCGGAGACCTTCTTCCGCCGCTTCCGTCAGTGGTGAGATTAGGGCGCGCGCGAGGTTGCCGATCTGCGGGATGCCCTGAATGACGTTGGAGACGTTGGCGAGGCCGGGGATGAGGCCGCGCGAGCCGAAGCCAGAGCCGACGCCAGCGAACGTCTGATTCATCCGCGAGGCCGACTGCTTGGCGATATTTTCGGCGCGCGCTGACGCCCGCTCAAGGTCGCGGGTATTGCCTAAGTAGGCAGTTTCGAGTTCGGCGATTCTTACGGCGATGACTAAGCCCCTAAATGAAAAGAGTGCCGCAAAAGGCTTTCGCCAGTTACGGCACTCTAGGTGCTCGGAGTTGTGGGGCGCGGCGACTTGACGCGCCTAAAATTTCGGGGCTAGTTTAGCACACAATGGGAGGCTTCTATGGGACTTTTTCTTGTCTGTCTCGCTCTGTCCTTCTCGTCGCAAACACCACAACCCGAAAAGGCCACAGTCTATTTTTACCGGATTGAAGAAGCGCCCCGAATGGTGCGGAACAAGCCCAAGCTGCGGATCAACGGCAAGACCGCCGCGACTTTCCCCGAACAGGAATTTATCGGCGTTCGCCTCAACCCCGGCCGCTATGTCTTTACACTAGGCCAACCACAGTCAGCCACCGCTTTAGTTGTAGAAGCTGGGAAGACCTACTTTGTGCAGGTGAGCTACACACCCGGCGGCCACGGTTTTAACGGATTACTGGATCAAATATTCATCCGAGAAGAGCCGCAAGCCACTCTCCACTTTGAACAGATCAAGCGGCCACTTGAAGACAAGAACATCAAGGATAGAACGCTTGATGTTGTGAAAGCGAAGCCAGCAAGCCCAAATCGTTAAGAGTCCGTGGCTTCTTCGCGCGTCTGAGTTTCTTCGCTATACCGCCCCGCCTCTCGCTCATAATGAGCGATCACGCGCCTAATCTTGTCAGCGTGTTGGTAGATGTCATCTATTGACTCAATAGGAATCCTTTCTTCCTTCTTCTTCTCGTCGAACACTCCGATTTGCTTGCGCGCCCGGTTGAAGTGAAGGCGGGCGATGGGCTTGCGGTTGTTGTCATCAAGTAGGATGCCCATGTAACTCTGCGTGTCCCGATGGGCGATTCTGTTCGGGTCAACAATCTCTCGCAAGATAGACTTGATGATGTAGAAGCCCTCCAATTCTTCCTCAGTCGTTTCTATCAATTCTTCGGCTTCTTCCGGCTCTAAGTCGTCAGAGACGGCGGGCGTGGCGTGACCCGACATTGCGGACTTGAGCCGGTAGTCGATACGCTCGTTAATGAGTTGGTGAAAACTCCGCGTAGTGATCTGTGCGAAGTACTCCCGTCGATTTTGGGTGAGAGCGCCGTTAAAGACTTTGGAGGCGCAGAATTTAACGAACTCGTCGGAAGGGTGTTCTAGCTGCTCGACCAATAGCCGCTTGATCTCGCGCGTGTATTTTAGATCGCCCGCCGTCGTCATCATCTCATCTAGGTTAAAGGCGGGCTTGGTCAGCTTCTTCAATTCGCCAACCACCGTCTCGTTCAGGTCGAGCATATCGACCTCCAAAAACGGCTTCTCATCCATCTTGTTCGGTGCTTCGAGG
>DASPJG010000165.1:0-5556 GCA_035628755.1 Pyrinomonadaceae bacterium | reverse complement strand
GAATGATTGTTTCGAAAGTTTTGTCTGGTAGTTTCTCGGTTAAGCCGCGGTAAGATGCCCCGGCAACGCCGACCCGGGTATCGTAAATAGTGCAAACGGCACCGAGTATGGACAGGGATTCATTGAGTTCCTTCGCGTTGTTAATAACTGTGAGCAGATCGCTTAACCCGGACAGGGCAAAAGGTGCGGCTTGTACAGGTATCAACACATAATTAGCCGCCGTGAGCGCAGCGGTCAACAAAAGTCCGAAATTGGGCGGGGTGTCAATGATCACAAAATCGTAGACATTACCAAGATCGCGCACGGCAGTTCGTAATTTAGTGACCGAAAGCGCGTTCTCCCGATCAAAGTTAGCAAGGGCAAGGGTGGCTGGAACTATATCCAAATGCGGCACTTCCGTCGTCATCCGGCGTTCAGCAATAGGCCGCCCTTCGCCGATCACCACATCGGCCAGAGAGACCTGTACAAGTTCGGGTGCGATGAAGATTTGCGTGGCGTTGGCCTGCGGGTCGGCGTCAATTAGGAGCGTCTCATACTCCCGCATCGCCAGTTCGGTAGCTAACATCGCCGCGGTTGTGCTCTTACCGACACCACCCTTCTGATTGGCGATAGCAATAGTGATCATGCTGCCTTGGCCCTCACTTGGAGTGCTAACACATCTTGCCGACTGACCAATTTGGCGCGTTCGTCAAGAGGATCATCAAATGTAGCGAGCTTACCGCTGCCCACTAACCGGGACATCTTAGGACGGCTTACCCCGAGCAATTTCGCGGCTTCAGACAATGTGATTAGGTCGTCAGGCTTATCATGGAGCGATTTCATAGTCGCGAAATGTATCCGATAGTTTTAACCGCGTCAATATATTTTCAGTTGGTTTCAGATTGATAGCTAAGGTGTAGGCTGGAATGGTAGCCGGGCGGGACAGCAGGGATGTGGGGCTGTCGAGCACTCGGCTCGGAACAACGTCTTAGGGTGTTGTTGCCTTCAAGTTCATGCTACCTGCGGTATAGGTCGATGAATGCTAGGCTAGAGGGAGCATAGTTCGAGGGGCGGGGAATTAAACCCCCGCCCCTGCTCAGTTTCCGACGATTTAGTCAAGCTGCGCCTTATGCCTCGAATCATGAAGACCGGCAGGTGCAAGTCATTGTTGCGGAGCCAGACCCGGCTCTCCCTCCTCGATGATCCTCACGCTCCCCTTGAAGCGACGGTAGTCCATGTAGCGCACCGTCATCCTCAGGTGGACGGTTTGCCCGCCGGGAAACACCAATTCGTCGTCCACAGAGGTGTAGGTGGGGAACCAGTACTTGCCATCCACCTGCTCGCGGTAAGTCTCGAAGATGGGAAAACGCTGCTTTCCTTCGGGCACCCCTTTGCCGCGCACTTTCACTATCTGTAAGTCCCGATCATCTACCCACACGCGCCCCTGGAATAGCCGGTCGCTGACCTTCTTTGGCATCACCTTCGGCGCGACATCGAAGACATATAGGTCTAGCTCGTCGATCCGCTCTTTGCCGACATAAGTGACCTTATAGCGGTCAAGCTTTGAAGCTTCGAGCGCAAACGGCTGCACGCCGCCGAGGTCTTCCAGGTCTTCCTGCGTGAAGGATACTTCCGTCAGCGTCGACTGCGGGAAATAGCTGATGCGTTCATAACGTCCCCCACGATCGTCGAAGGAGAATTGCGAAGTACGGCGATACTCGCCCGTCACCTGTCCGCCCATGCCGATGGTCTGTACCACTGCGTCGCGCTTGAATCCGTAATTGTTGAGCGCCTTAGCGAATTCAGTCTCTTTGGCCATGAAAGCACGGATGATGGCGTCAACGTCCGGCGGCGCAGCGGCGGAAGACCGGGATTGGGTCTGTTCCTGTGCCCTGACAGTTGCAACGTCGCCCGATAAACAGAGTGCGACCAAAATCATTACTGCGAACCGAGAAAGATTTGCAAACACTAAAATAAGCCCTCCTGAAAAAGCCTTGATCGTTATGACCGACACGGCCACAGACATAACTGCCGTGATGACGGGTTGCCATTTGATTAGATGCTTTCAGGAGGCGGGAGAGGCGAAAAGTTATTCCGTGGGGGTTACAAATTGTTCAAATAAAGCGGAGGTGGCGGATGAGAGGGTAAAAGAAGGGAGGCTGGACGATGCGTTCGGCCTCCCTTCGCGCTTTTTCGTGGTTATGAGGGTTCGTCAGGCAGCAAGGCGGGACTCTGCCAATGCTGTAAATATCCCCGACGCTTACTCGCTGTGCTGCACGGGGTTGATCCCCTTCACGGTATGGGTCTGTGTTTCGGAGCCGTTCAATCCGGGTGTGTCCCCGAAGTTTCCGCCGACGCCGAGCGCCGAACCGACAACCAGCATGATTGATAACATCCAGAGAGCCATTTTTCTTTCTCCTTTTAGTTAGCGGGCGGGTTCTCGCCGCGCGTCTTTTGCATTCAACTGTATAAGCGACAAAAGCGAAGGAAACTGTCCACCTTCCCGGAAGAATTTTTCGGCGTCTCGGAGCGTCAGGAGCAGTCCCCGCCTCCGGCGCGAAAATTCGTAAGAAATGGGCGGCAAGTTACGTCACTCTTCTGTTTCTCGTTAACGGCTGGCGAAGGTAAAGTCACTCGCAAAAAAACATCGCTTCGCCCGTAGGATAATTGCCAAGTTTATTTTCATCAGGGAACGCGCAAACCCGGACACTGCTAAACAGGGAGGATGCTTGAGGCGGCGGCTGATTCGTGCTACTGAATATCAGTTCAATTCAGTGTTTGCACCGTAAGCGGTATGGTTAGAAAGTTTTCACCACACCACGGATACGAGTGGATAACCGTAATACTGTGATTTGAACCTGACATTTACCTGTTGGAGTTGGGACTTGCTGAGAACCCCCATTGGTCGCCTGCGCGTCATCGCTTTCATCGAAGGCATCTCGTATCTCCTGCTGCTCGGAGTGGCGATGCCCCTGAAGTACTTCGCCGATATTCCTGCGGCTGTCAAAACAGCCGGGTGGATTCACGGCGTACTGTTTATGCTCTACTTGCTCGCTGTCGCCGAAGTAACCATCCGGCGACGCTGGTCATTCGTGCTGGCGTTCGGCGCGCTGGTGGCGTCGCTCGTCCCCTTCGGCACTTTCGCGCTTGATGCACGCCTGCGACGGGAGGAGCGAGCAGATCAACGTCAACATGTCTGAAGATAAGATAGTGTTCTTGGCGATGGGCGAGAAGAAGCGGGAGCGCGTGAACCTAGCTTTTCGAGATAAACAGGGTGGAGATGGTTTAAGCTGTACCGATGAATGAGAGCGAGGGTTCAACCCTAAAAGGTTTGCCGACTGAAATAGCGGTGGAACCCCGGATTGAATATGCGCAACGCCGTGCCGCGCGTCTTGAGGAGGCGGCGGCTCGGATGCGTCGCTTCCGCACGGTCGGGATGGTACGCCTCGTAGCTCTAGCCTGCGCAATAGCGGCGGGATGGCTCATATACAGCGGGCTGACCGCGTGGTGGTGGCTGCTTCCTCCAATAATCGGCTTTCTCGTTCTGGCCGATTTGCAGCAGCGGATTACGCAGGCGCGCCGTCAATGCGAGCGCGCCGCAGCCCTCTACGATCAAGGGCTCGCCCGGCTCGACGACCGCTGGGCGGGGACGGGCGCGACGGGCGAACGCTTCCTTGATGAGTCTCACCCTTATGCCGCCGACCTCGATCTGTTCGGTCGCGGCTCCCTCTTTGAGTTGCTGTCGAGAGCGCGCACCCGCGTGGGCGAGCAGACGCTTGCAAGCTGGCTACTCGCGCCTGCCACGCCGGAGGCGGTGCGCGCCCGCCAAGCCGCCGTCATTGAACTTCGCCCCCGGCTCGATCTGCGAGAAGACATGGCGCTGCTCGGCGAAGGCGTCCGTTCCGGCGAAGACGCGCAAACTCTATCGGAGTGGGCTGCCGCCCCGCCGTGGCCGATCCCGCGCTCGACGCGCATCATCGCGTTTTCGCTGGCGGTGCTCGCGCTGGCAACTCTCGCCCTCTGGATCGCGGGATTCGGGCCGGTTCCGTTTCTCGTGTCATTCGTCATCGGGAGAGCCTACTCCTTCCGCATGAAGGCCGCAGTTGAACACGTCGTCAACGCAGTGGACGCCCCCGGGCGCGACCTGATGCTGCTGTCTGAGTTGTTGCGCCGCCTCGAACGCGAGCGTTTCACAAGTCCGCGTCTCGTCGAGTTGCGCGCCGCGCTCGACGTTGAAGGTATGGCTCCCTCGCAGCAGATCGCCCGGCTCAACCGGCTGATCGATCTGCTCGACGCGCGGCGGAACATGATCTTTGCGATCTTTTCTCCCGTACTGCTGTGGCCGCTCCAGTTCGCCATCGCCATCGAGAGATGGCGTCAAAGCTCGGGCGCTGCCGTGCCTCGCTGGCTGGCCGCTGTGGGCGAACTTGAAGCCCTCAGTTCTCTGGCCGGTTACTCCTACGAGCATCCCGATGATCCCTTCCCCGAACTGGTGGACGCCCCGCCGTGCTTCGATGGCGAAGCACTCGGCCATCCGTTGATCCCGGCAGCCCGCAGCGTGCGCACAGACCTGCGCCTGTCTCAAGAGCTACAGCGCATGCTGATCGTCAGCGGCTCGAATATGTCCGGCAAGAGCACGCTGCTGCGGACGGTGGGGACTAACACGGTGCTGGCTCTCGCCGGTGCGCCGGTGCGCGCAAGGGCGTTGCAGCTTTCGCCGCTGAACGTGGGGGCGTCGATCCGGGTTCAGGACTCACTACAGGCAGGGGCTTCGCGTTTCTACGCCGAGATCACACGCCTGCGCCAGATCGTGGGACTGACCGAAGGCGCGCTGCCCGTGCTCTTCCTACTCGACGAAATTCTTCACGGCACGAACTCACACGACCGCCGGATCGGAGCCGAAGGCGTGGTGCGCGGACTCCTCGAACGCGGCGCAATCGGGTTGATCACGACGCATGACCTCGCGCTCGCGCGGATCGCCGAAAGTCTTGCCCCCCACGCGGCCAACGTTCACTTCGAGGATCATCTGGAAGGCGGGAAGATGACCTTCGACTATCGCCTGCGCCCCGGCACGGTGCAAAGAAGCAACGCACTGGAGTTGATGCGGTCGGTGGGGCTTGAGGTTTAGGTAGGGAAGCAAAAACACCTGTGGATAATGCTTGGGAAGGGACATCGCAGACTAAGACGCCGTCTGTTTCGCCCCGTGTTTCCCGGCGTGGCACATGACGCGCGCAGAGCGACACTGACGGGAAGAAGCGCGCCATCAAGTTGAATGTCATAAAATCTTGACACCACTGATTCTGAGAAGCCATCAAATTAGCTGAAACTTTAAATTCCGAGGGGTATTTTTAGGAAGGAAAGCCATGAAAAAAAGTCAGACGGTATTCGTTATGGTTATTGTGCTGATGGCGGTCGGCACGGCTTGCGCGCAGGGCGGGCGCGACGCCGCTAAGACTTCCACTGCGACGGGCGCAGCGACAACTTCAACTTCACGCTGCACGCCGCTTGAGACAAGGACGGCGAACGCGCCGGAACAGAAACCGGCTTTCGCAGGCCAGACGCGCGCCTGCGCGGTGC
>DASPJG010000164.1:0-2044 GCA_035628755.1 Pyrinomonadaceae bacterium | reverse complement strand
CCCCGCTACCCGCTGCTCCCAGCGGTCTTACGGTGACGGTGCCCTCCCAGAACGGGCGACTCATTCTCAATTGGACGGACAATTCGTCCACCGAGAGCGGGTTTAAGATCGAGCGTTGCACCGGCGCGAACTGCACCAGCTTCGCGCCTTTGGTTACGGTCGGCGCGGGCGTCACCACCTACACCAACAGCAACCTCTCTCGCCGTGTCACCTACGGCTACCGCGTCTACGCCTACAACGCTTCGGGTAACTCCGCTTACTCCAACGTGTCATACGCGACGACGAGATAAACGCGCTGCGACAGCCTCGCGCTGTCCTCGCATTCCACACCGAAACGGCGGGCTGCTCTCAAGGCAGCCCGCCGTTTCGCTTACTCAGGGTGCAATATGGTTACGTTGCAGGAATGCTCGATCAGTTGACCGCTGGGGCAGCTCGCTGCCAGACCTCATTAGCAGCCTGTCGGAACTGTATAACCTCGGCATCGCGTTCGTCTCCCTCACCGAAGCCTTGAACTTCACCGCCCCGGCGGGGCGTGCGTTGATCGGATCAGGCGCAGGAAATCATCAGGAGTATCCACATCCACCTCACCGCCCTGGAAGGGTAAGAAGTGCGCCTCCGAAGCGTGTCTCTTGATAATTTCTTTCGCGCCGCACCTGCCCTCAAGTCCCGTTAGCTCTGCAAAGAGTGGCCTGCTGAATAAGGCCGGCACGCCGAAACTTCCGTCATAGGTTGAGGCGACGACGGGACTTCCGGTGGAGCGTTGCGCCGCGATTAGGCCAGAGATGATGTCGGCGGTAACGTGGGGCTGGTCGCACAGCAAAAGGACGGCGGAGGTCACATCCGGGTTTGCACTAACGAGACCTTCAACGCCCGCCCGGATTGACGACGCCATCCCGGTCTCCCAGCGAGGATTAAACACCTCTCGCGCGTCAAGCCCCTCCAACTCCCGTCTCGACAATTCAGCGTATGCGCCCGTCACCACGACGAGGGGACGGCACCCCGCGCCCAGCGCGGCGAGGGCGGCGCGCCTGAGAAGACTCTCGCCCCGGAATCGAAGGGTCTGCTTCGGACTGCCCATGCGTGAGGATGACCCCGCCGCCAGGACAACAGCACCGACTCTCTCCGCGTTGCTATCAACCACCGTGGAAATGCCTCCGCAACAGCCTTCACGCCTTACACCACTGCCGCTTGAAGGCATTGTTCCTCGGTCAAAGAGCCGCGCTCGCCGTCACCCCGACTGCCGTGGATGGAGCCGCGCCGCTCGCGCAACATTCCGCCGCGCCGCCCGTCCAGCACCGCGCGCATCTCGGCGACTATCGACAGAGCGATCTCGGCTGGGGCGTTCGCCCCAATGTCCAAACCCGCCGGGGAATGAAGGCGTGCCAGCCCCGCTTCTTCGAGGCGTGACATGTCCTCTCCCGCCGCCAATTCACTCAGCATCCGTTCGGTGCGTTTGCGGGGGCCCATGACCCCGATGTAGCGCGCCGGGGAGGCCAGCAGGAACCTGAGCAGAGTTAGGTCATGCGAATAGTTATGCGACATCAGAAGCGTTAGCGTCCGCGGCGTAATGCTGACCCGCGCGGCTACATCTTCGGGACGCGCGAGCGTGACCCTGTCGGCCACTGCAAACCGGGAGCGTGTGGCCGAGCGAGATTGCGGGTCAACGACCTCCGTCTGCCAGCCCAATCCGCGCGCGAGTTCGACGACCGGCAGCGCGTCATGCCCCGCACCGAAGACCACGAGCGGGACGGGCGGCAGAAGCGTTTCCACAAAAACTTTCACAGAGCCGCCATCCACGGCGATGACGCGGGCACCCGATGTTTCCTCTCCGCGCGACAGCCTCCGCACCTCGCTCTCAAGGATGTTGACCCAATGGTCGCTCATCTTCTCGCAGCTGACTTCACCTTTATGGTTGATAAGCAGGCGCGCCCCGATTTCGACGCGCCCCTCGACCGTCGCCGTCTCCGAAGGCGTGTGTTGATACATGGTTGCGACCGACACGGGCGCGTCGTCGTGCGCCTCACACGAACGTCTTAGCGCATCA
>DASPJG010000163.1:0-4634 GCA_035628755.1 Pyrinomonadaceae bacterium | reverse complement strand
AGCGCGGATCGGCCTCAGACCGAATCAGGCGTTCGACGTGAACCGCGTGGCCGAAGTCGGCGCGGCGCGCGTCGCGCTCGAACTGGCGGAGACGCAGTTGCGCCGCTTCGAGCGTCTCATCGAATCGGGCGACGTGTCGCGTTCCTCTTATGATCAGCAGCGGGCGCAGCGCGATCAGTTACAGCAGCAGTACGACGCGGCCTTGCAGGCGGCGCGGCAGAACTACGCCGGGATTGCGACGGCGCGCGCCGCGGCCAATGCCGCCGAGGCGCAGGTGGCGCAGGCGCGCAAGGCCATCGCCGATGTCGTCATCTACGCGCCGATCAGCGGCTACGTCGCGGATCGCCCGGCGGACGTGGGCGAATACGTGACGCCCGCCTCGAAGGTGGCGACCATCGTGCGCACCAACCCGCTCCGGCTGCGGATAGACATCCCCGAACAATTGATCAGCTCGATCACGCCGGGGCAGGGCGTTTCGGTCGTGACGAGCGCGTATGCGGATCGGGCGTTCGCCGGTCGCATCGCGCGCATCTCGCCGAACGTCACCGCCGCCTCGCGCACGTTGACGGTCGAAGCGCAGGTGGAGAACGGCGAGGGGCTGTTGAAGCCCGGCCAGTTTGCGACCGTGCGCATCTCGCAGCCGTCGGGCGCGCCCGCCGTGCTCATTCCGGCGCGCGCCGTGCGCACGGAGCAGGACGTGAGCCGCGTCTTCGTCGTCAAAGACGGGCGCGTCGAGGAGCGCGTCGTCCAACTCGGGCAGGCCGAGGGCGAACTCGTCGAAGTCAAAAGCGGAATCAGCACGGACGAACTGGTCGCCACCTCCAACGTCGAGGTTTTGAAGGACGGCGCAGCCGTCAGGCAGTAGTAAGTTTCAAGTTTCAGGTTTCAGGCTTCGAGTTAATGAACGAAGAGCCTGTCAAGACCTGAAACTTGAAACCTGAAACTTGAAACCGTAAGAGCCATGCAAAAGTTAGCTGAAATATGCGTCCGCCGCCCCGTCTTCGCGACGATGTTGATACTGTCTCTGACGGTGGTGGGAATCTTCTCGTTCTTCTCGCTCGGCGTTGATCTGTTTCCGAAGATCGACTTCCCCACGATCACGATCACGGTGGTCAACCCCGGCGCGAGCCCGCGCGAGATCGAAACCGAGGTGACGGACAAGATCGAAGCCGCCGTCAACACCATCAGCGGCATAGACGAACTGCGCTCGACCTCGGTGGAAGGCGTCTCGCAGGTCTTCGTCCAGTTCCTGCTCGACAAAAACGCCGACATCGCGGCGCAGGAAGTGCGCGACAAGGTGAACCTCGTCGTGCCCGATCTGCCGGAGACGGCTGAAGAGCCGGTCATCCAAAAGCTCGACACAGACGCCGCGCCCGTCCTGCGCATCGCCGTCTCCGCGCCACGCAGTTTGCGCGAAGTGACGGAGATCGCCGACAAGCAGATCAAAGAGCGCATCGAGAGCATCAACGGCGTCGGCAACGTCGAGATCGTCGGCGGCAGCCGCCGCGAGATTCAACTCAAACTCGACCCGGACAAGATGCGCGCCTTCAACGTGACCGTGCCGGAAGTGGCGGCGGCGGTGCGCATGCAGAACATGGAAGTGCCCGGCGGGCGCGTGGACGAAGGCGCGCGCGAACTCCGTGCGCACGCTTGGCCGCATCACGACCCCTTCGGACTTCAACCACATCGCCATCTCGTCGCGCGGCAACTATCCCGTCAAGCTCAGCGACATCGGCTATGCCGAAGACGGTTCCGAGGAACTGCGCACCAGCGCGCGCCTGAACGGCGAACCCGCCGTGACGCTCATCGTCGCCAAGCAGTCGGGCACGAACACGGTCGCCGTCGCCGACGAGATCAAGGCGCGGCTCAAAGAGATCGAGCCGACGCTGCCCGCCAACGTCCGCACCCAGATCATCGGCGACTCGTCCATCTTCATCAAAGCGGCGGTCGAGTCCATCCAGACCCACCTCGTCGAGGGCAGCATTCTCGCCGCCATCGTCGTCTTCGTCTTTCTCTGGAACTTCCGCTCCACGATCATCGCCGGACTCGCCATCCCGACCTCCATCATCGCCACGTTCGGCCTGATGGCCGCGCTCGGCTACACCCTGAACATGATCACGATGCTCGCGCTGACGCTGATGGTCGGCATCGTGATCGACGACGCCATCGTCGTGCTCGAAAACATCTATCGCTTCATCGAAGAGAAGGGCATGCCGCCGTTTCAGGCGGCGATTGAGGGCACGAAAGAGATCGGTCTGGCCGTCATGGCGACCACCCTCAGCTTGCTCGCGGTGTTTCTCCCGGTGGGCTTTATGGGCGGCATCGTCGGTCGCTTCATGTCCTCGTTCGGGTTGACGGCCTCTTTCGCCGTCGCCGTCTCGCTCATCGTTTCGTTCACGCTGACGCCGATGCTCGCCGCGCGTTTCATCAAGCGCAAGAAGCCGCAAAGCGTCTCGCCCGGCGTGGGGAGCGCGCCTTCCGAGGGCGACGCGTCCGCGCTGCTGGCCGACGAGTCGCGCGTGGTGGCGGGCGCGCCGGAGCGGCAGGAGCACGAAGAAGTCGCCGCCGCCGCGGATGCGGGCGCGCCGCCTTTTGAGGCGCACGGCGACGACGAAGAAAACAGGCGCGAACCAAAGAAGGCGCACAGTTCAAAGGAAGGGCGTTTCTATCGCCCGGTGGATCGCGCCTACACGGCGATGCTCAAATGGTCAATGGCGCACCGCTGGGCGATTGTCGGCCTGTGCGTGCTCGTCATCATGAGCATCGTGCCGCTCTTTATGTTTGTCGGCAAAAACTTCCTGCCGGTTGACGACCAGTCGCAGTTCGAGATCAACATGCGCGCGCCGGAAGGCTCGACGCTTGCCTCGACTTCGACGATGGTCGAACGCATCGCCAGAGACGTGCGCACGCTGCCGGGCGTCACCGACACGCTCGTCACCATCGGCGGCGACCGCCAGCAACTCGTCAACAACGCGAACATCTACGTCCGGCTCTCGCCACTCGGCGAGCGCGAACTGTCGCAGGAACAGTTGATGGTCAGGGCGCGCGAACTGTTGAAGAACTACCCGCCCGAGTTGCGCACGAACATCGGGCAGGTGCAAGCGATCTCCGGCGGCGGCCAGCGCAACGCCGACATTCAATACATGATCGCAGGCCCCGACCTGCAAACGCTCACCAAGTATTCCGAAGAACTGCTCAAGCGGATGCAGACGATTCCCAGTGTGGTTGACATTGATTCGTCGCTCATCTCCGGCAAGCCGGAACTGCGCATCGAGATTGACCGCGCGCGCGCCGCCGACCTCGGCGTGAGCGTCGGCGACATCGCGCAGTCTTTGAACACGATGGTCGCGGGGCAGAAAGTTTCGACGTTCAATCAGGGCACGGATCAGTACGACGTGCGGCTGCGCGCGATCAACTCTGCGCGCGCCAACAAAGAGGAATTGTCGCGCCTGTTCGCGCCCTCGGCAAAACTCGGCCTCGTCAGCCTCGACAACGTCGTGCGCGTGGAAGAGGGCAGCGGCCCGTCGGCCATTGATCGCCTGAATCGCCAGCGGCAGGTGACTCTGACGGCCAACGTCGCGCCGGGCGGCTCGCAGTCAGCCGTGCTGGCCGATCTGGACAACGTGGTGCAGGGAATGAATCTCGAAGCGGGCTACCAGACGGGTCTCGTTGGCCGCTCGAAGGAGTTGGGGCGCGCGGGCGGCTACTTCCTGCTCGCCATCACGCTCTCGTTCATCTTCATGTACATGGTGCTCGCGGCGCAGTTCGAATCGTTCATCCATCCGGTGACGATTCTTCTGACGCTGCCGCTCGCCATCCCGTTCGGCATCCTCTCGCTGCTGTTGACGGGGCAGACCGTTAACATCTTTTCCGGTCTCGGCCTGCTCCTGCTCTTCGGCGTCGTGAAGAAGAACGCCATCTTGCAGATCGATCACACGAACGAACTGCGCTCGAAAGGCTTGGACAGGTTCGACGCGATCATACAGGCGAACCGCGACCGCCTGCGCCCGATCTTGATGACGACCATCGCGCTCGTCGCGGGCATGATGCCGCTCGTCATCTCCAGCGGGCCGGGTTCGGGCACGAACCGTTCAATCGGCGTGCTCGTCGTCGGCGGGCAAAGCCTGTGCCTGCTGCTGACACTGCTGGCCGTGCCGGTCTTCTATTCGCTCTTCGACGATCTCGGTCGCAGCCGCGTATTCGGGCGCATGGGCGCACGGATCGGCGGCGCGTTCGCGTGGGCGCGTCGTCGCACGGCGACCGCCGCCGGAACGATCACTAATAAGTTTTAAGCACAACGGGAACTCTAAATTTGCGGTTCGGACTCATGAATCATCATTTGACGAAAAAGGTTTTCACGCTCGCGTTCTTACTCGCCTGCGGCCTGACGGCCAGAACGGCGTCGGCGCAGGAGCAGCAGCAGGCGGCGAGCGCGCGGCAAAATTCGACCGGCGTGGCGGCGGCGCAACGCGTCTCTTCGGCGCAGGTGCAATCGTCGGACGTGCCCTTGCTGGGCATGCTCGCGGGCGCGTCTCCGTCGCAACTCCCGGCGCAGCCGCAACCGACGCCCGCGCCCGCACAGACGCCCGCGCCGACGCCGCTCCCGGTGGTTGCGCCGACGCCTCTGCCAAACC
>DASPJG010000162.1:0-6538 GCA_035628755.1 Pyrinomonadaceae bacterium | reverse complement strand
TGGTAGCTGGCGCGGCGGCTGGAAGTGTCAACGCCGTCGGTGAAAAGGAGGATGGCCTTGCGCCCTTCGATGCTGTTGAAGCGTTCGTTGATGATGAAGTCCACGGCGTCGTAGAGTTTCGTGCCTTCGCCGGGGCGGACGCGGCGAATGGCGTCGCGCAGGCGCGCGCGGTCGCTGGTCGCCTCCGAGAGTACGCGCACGTCGTCGTCGAAGGAGACGACGAGCACGCGGTCTGCGGGTCGCAGTTGATTGACGAAGGAGATGGCGGCGTCTTGAATCTCCGTGAGCCGGTAGCGCGTCGAGCCTGACGTGTCGATGACGAGCGCGACGGTGAAGGGTTTTTCGACCGTGGCGAAATAAGCGATCTCCTGTTCGACGCCTTCCTCCCAGATGCGGAACTCCTGCTGCCGCACGCTTGGCACGTACTTGCCCGCCCTGTCCATCACGCTCACTGGAATCGTCACGAGCGACGTGTTGACGCGCACGACTTCGTTCTCGTCAACTTCGGTCGGGTCGGCGGCGGGCGCGTTGCCCGTCTGGGTGCGTTGCCCGGCATGTGGGTCAATCGCTCCGCCGAGGGTCGGCGGGCGGCGCGGCGTGGCCGCCTCGCGCGTGGGCTGCGTGTCGGTTCGGGGCGCGTCAGTTGAAGACGCGCCGCTGCCTGACGACGATTGCCCGACGCGGCGCGGGCGCGTTTGTGCGTGCGTGAAAGAAATGGAAATTGCGAGCAGGGAGAGGAGTGCGAGACAGGCGGCAAACTTTCTCATGGCCTTTCAAACTCCTTTAGACGAACCAGTATACAACGACCACGAGGCGCGGACTAACCTTTGATGCGCAGGCCGCCCGATAGATGCCCGGAAAATAGGGGACGCGGGCGAAGGGATGGGCAGGAAAAGCGTTCGGATTTGTTGCTCGGGCTCTTCCTGTTCATCCTCCCGCCCTGTGCGCTATCGCGTTCCAGATGAACGGGAACGTGCCCCACGTCTGGGCGCGGTGCTGTGGGCGGAAGGCGAAGAGGACGACGCGCCCACGGCCTAGCTTGACCTCCGCCAGCGCGACTTTGCCCGCGATCAACTTCTCGCCGAGCAGCCAGCCGGAGCGCAGCGTGTCGCGCGGCGCATAGCGCGCGACGACGCGGACGCGCTCGCCCGCGCCCTCCGTCAATTCATACGCGGAGCTGTTGATGAAGTAGGCGTCCACGTCGCGCTCGAAGCCGCGCGCGAGGGGGTGTGCGGTGTCAACTTCGAGCCGCAGGATCGAGCCGGGGCCGTAGAATTCCGAAGTCCTGACGCCTTCGAGAACGTTGCGGAGCGGCAATTTGAAACGCTTGACGGCGAGTTCCGAAGCGGCGTCGAAACAGACGAGCGTGCCGCCGTCTTCGACGAAGCGGCGCAAGTTATCTACGCCCGCCTCCGTGATGCCGCCCGTGAATTCCGGCGGGGCGGTCTCTTCGTCTCGCCCCTCGACGATGTCGCGCAGGCGCATCGAGGGCAGCACGATCACGTCGTGCCGCGCGCGCAGGTTTCCGGCGCGCACGTCGCTGTCGCGCAAGGTCTGGAAGGGCACGTTGAAGGTGTCGAAGACGTAGCGCGTCCAGCCTTCGTCCATCGAATTCGTCCAACTACGGTAGAGCGCGAGCCGGACGTTCTGCGCGAGCGGATTCTTGAGCGGGGAAGTTTTCCCGCCTTCGGTCGTCAGCCCGGCATCGCGCCACGCCTCCGCGCCGTCGCGGATGAGGGTCAGACGCCGTTCGGACGCATCTTCGCGGATGCTGTGGATGGGAAGCGCGAGCACACCCAACTGCATCGGCAGCGTCCACCCGGCAACGTCGTAAGGCCGCTCCGCTTCGCCGCTGGCGGTGCGGCGGTCAGGGTAGATTTGCTTCTCGAAGAGCGCGTTGATGTTGGCGCGATAGGGCTGCGCGAGAAAGATGAGATAGCTGCCCGCAGGGATCGCGGGCGGGTTTTTCGGCAGGTCGTTATAGACCGCGCCGCGCGTGCCGAGCGTCATCAGGTGCAACTCGCGTTCGACGCGATGAACCTCCACGCCCTGCTCGACGAGCGCGCTGACGAGTTTCGCCACGTTCGCCGCTTTGCCCTGCCCCGCAGGAATCACGTACCCGATTCCGGCGTCGCCGATGCCGCCCGCGCCTTCGATGCCGCGCCGACCCAGTTCGTAAAAGTTGCGCAGGTAACGCTCGCGGTATTTCGCCGCCATCGAGAGCACGGCGCGCGAGGCCGTCAATTCCATCGCCATGATGTCGCGCGCGCGCCAGGTGCCGCCCGGCCACGGGTCTGGAAAGTTGGTCGCGGATTGGAGCGCGCTCGGCATCCCGCGCGAGGAACTGCGCGCCAGTTGTTCGCGCGTCACTTCGACGGGCGACATCAAGCGCGCGCTCGCGGCTTCGGTGAGGATGCCGACGGCGTTGTGATAGTAGGGCGCGGTGCGGAAGCCTCCGTGCCACCACGTATCGTAGAGCGCGTTCGTGATGACGCCCCGCTGGCCGTCGGCCTGCAAGTCGGCGGCGATCTTGTGGCCGATGAGACCGACTTCGCGGAGCAGGAGCGGCGGGATATGCGGGTTCGGCGGATCGTAGAAGGGCGGGACGAAGAAACGCGACCCCATCGCGCCTTGCTGGTGTACGTCGTAGACCACCTGCGGAAACCACTCGCGCCAGAAGAGGCGCGTGATGGCCTGCGTCTCGCGCAGGTTGAGCATGAACCAGTCGCGGTTATTGTCGTGTCCGGCGTAGTGGTGATATAGCTCGGGCGGCTCTGTGCCCTCGTAGGGCGTGCCGAGAGTTTTGCGATACCAGTTGGCGACGATGTCCACGCCGTCCGGGTTGGCGGCGGGGATGAGCAGGAGAATCGTGTTCTGTAGAATCTCCAGCGTCGCGGCGTCTTCCGCCGAGGCCAACTCGTAGGCGAGTTGCATGGACATCTGCGAGGCGACAATCTCGGTCGAGTGGATCGAGCAGGAGATGGCGACGACGGTTTTGCCCGTGCGCGTCAAAGCGTCGCGCTCGGCCTCGCCCGGCGCGCGGCGCGGGTCTGCGAGGCGACGTTGGATGTCTTGGTACTTCGCCAGATTGCGTATATTCTCTGGCGCGCTGATGAAGGCGACGACGAGCGGGCGTTCCAGAGTCGTCAGCCCGAGCGTGCGCATCTGAACGCGTTCGCTCGCCGCGTCGAGGCGCGTGAAGTAGTCTGTGATCTGCCGCCAGTCGGCAATCGTGCGGTCGTCGCCGGGTTTGAAACCGAGAAAGGACGCGGGCGACGGCGGCGGCTGCGGCGAGGCGCGGCGTGCGGCGGACGCGCGCCGTGTCTGGGCTTGGACGGATGAAGCGGAGACGCCGTTAAAGAAAACGAACGGGAGCGCGGCGACAAAAATAGAGAGTGCGAGCCGGAGAACGGAGCGAGACATGCCTGATTCTCTTTCACCAAAACTGTTTGAGACGGAACGTGTTCGTGCGGGCGTCGAGTCTAGCACAGACGCGGGCGCGCCGCGCACCGCCGCCGCACCGACGCACCGCGAGAGCGCGGGCGCGCCTGCGATGAAACGCGCCACGCTTCTCGGTCGCCTGCATCACTGGTGGATTCTATTTGTCGCGGGCGCGCTCCTGCTCATCTTCGGGCCGCCGGTGCTGTTGGCGGCGTGGCTCGCGGGCAGGCGCGAGTGGGTGTACCCGATTGCCCTGTGGGGCGCACGCCAATGGTTGCGCCTGAGCGGGATGCGCATCAGCGTGCGCGGGCTGGAGCAACTCGACCCGCGCCGGACTTACATCTTCATCGCCAATCATCGCTCCTACCTCGACACGGCGACGCTCTTCGCCTATCTCGGACGACGCATCGGGCTGTTCGCCAAAAAAGAGTTGTTGAAAGTTCCTATCCTCGGCTTCGGCATGGGCTTCGTCAATATCCTCGCCATTGATCGCTCGAATCGCCAACGCGCGCTCGCCACCGTGCGCACCGCCACGGAAAGCATCCGCTCCGGCGTCTCCTTCGGCGTCTTCGCGGAGGGCACGCGCGCGCGTCCCGGCGAACTGCTGCCGTTCAAGAAAGGCGCGTTCTACATGGCGGTTGAGACGGGCGTGAGCATCGTCCCGGTGGCAATGAAAAACACGGACGTATTGATGGGGAAAGGCGAGGGCACGGCGCGACCCGGCACGATTGAGATGGTCATTCTCCCGCCGGTCGAAACCAAAGGACTCTCGACGGACGAAGATGTCAGACGCCTCACGGCGGAAGTGCGCGCGCGCATCGCGGAAGAATTGGAACGAAAGTAAGCGCAACGTGAAAGATTGAAGGCCGCCGGGAAGCTATCTTCTTCCCGGCGGCCTTCAATCTTGAATTTGCGCATGATGCCGTTCAGGGTTTCTTCGGCGTCGGCGCGGGTGGTTCGTCGGGGATGATGTCCTGACCTTCCTCAATCACTTTCACCTTGGCGCGTGGCCGCGCAAACTCGCTGAAGGTGATGCGTATGCGAACGTGAGAGACCTGCCCGGTGTCGAAAACCAGTTCCTCGTCGGCGTAGGTGTAAGTGGGAAACCAGAACTTGCCGTCAATCTGTTCGCGGTAGGTCTCAAACGTCGGGAAGCGCGCCCCCTTCTTTTCGGGCACGCCCTTGCCGCGCACTTTCGCGATCTGCAAGTCCTGATCGTCAACCCAGATGCGCCCCTTGAAGAAACGCTCTTTCGTCTTCTTGGGGTCGGGCATCACCTTCGGCTCCACGTCGAAGACGAACAGGTTCAACTCGTCGATCTTCTCCTTGCCGACATACTTGATGCTGTAGAGATGCATCTTCGAGGGTTCGAGCGCGAAGGTCTGCGCGCCGCTCATGTCTTCGAGGTCGTCCGCCGTCAATTCGAGTTCGGTCAGGGTTGAGAGCGGGAACAACTCGATCTTCTCGTAACGCTTGCCGCTATCGTCGAAGACGAAACGCGAGACGCGGCGATACTCGCCCGAAATCTGCCCGCCCATCCCGATGGTCTGCACGATGGCCTCGCGTTTGAAACTGTACTGGTTGAGCGCGGAACGAAACGTCGCCTCTTTGGTCGTGAAGGCGCGGATGACACCTTCGACATCAACGCCCGCCGTCGAGGTCGCGGCGGGCGCGCCGGTCGAGGCGGTCGAAACCTGCTGCGCCCCGACGGGCAGCGTCGCGGCGACCGTCAACGCGAGAGTCGCCAGCACGGGAAATAACAAACGTGAGCTTTTCATAAATTTTCTCTGAGGAAATATCGTCAGATTGCCGATTCCTGCACACGGAACAGAGCCGAGCGACCCCTTTGTGAAAGTTTAAGATGCGCCCGCCGTGGCCGGTGTTGCCAGCAGAAAGTAAGCAGTGAGCGGTGAGCAGTGAGCAGTTAAGACCTTTTTCTTACTGCTCGCTGCTCACCGCTCACTGTTCATTGTACGAACTCGACTGTGACGCGGTGCGGGATGACGCCGCGCTCCGCGCCCTCGTCGAGGAGTCGCTGGACGGCGGTGCGCCCGCGCTCGGTGTAGTCGAGCGTCAGTTCGTTGACCCACATGCCGACGAAGCGGTCGGCCAGTTCCGGCTCCATATCGCGCGCGAACTGCATCGCGTATTCGAGGGCATCGGCGCGGTTGTCGAGCGAGTAGCGGATGCTGTCGTGGAGGCATTTCGAGACCTGCGAGATCACGTCCGCGCCGAGGTCGCGGCGGATGACGTTGCCGCCCATCGGGAGCGGCAGCCCGGTGCGCCCGTGCCACCACTCGCCGAGGTCTAAGACTTTGTGCAGGCCGAGCGTCTGGTAGAAAAGCTGCCCCTCGTGGATGAGCAGCCCCGCGTCGGCGCGCCCCTCCTGCACCGCCTCGATGATCTTGTCGAAGGGGACGACCTCGTAGGTGAATTCCGGGCAGTAGATGCTCAGGGCGAGAAACGCACTCGTCAGTTTGCCCGGCACGGCGATTTTCAGAGACGGGAGTTCTTCCGGTTTGAACTTCTCGCGCGAGACGACGATGGGGCCATAGTTGTCGCCGATGCTCGCGCCGTGCGGCAGCAGCGCGTACTTGTCGGAGATGTAAGCGTAGGCGTGAAAGCTGATGGCCGTCACGTCGTAGACGTCGCGCATGGCCTTCTCGTTCAAACTCTGGATGTCTTCGAGAACGTGCGTAAAGCGCAGGCTTCCGGTGTCGAGTTTATTGGTGGCGAGGCCGTAGAACATGAAGGCGTCGTCGGAGTCGGGCGAGTGCGCGACCGTGATTGTTTGTGTGATCATACAGTGTGAATATTATTGCTCCGGCGAACTTTCCGAGTCGGGATGTCTCTCTTCCGCCTGACGCAGCAGCCGGAAGCGGTTTTTATCGAACAGGTAATAGTAGGCGGTGTAACTGCCGCGACCGTCGTAACGAGCGCGCGTGAGCACGAGCAGCTTGCTGTCGGGGCGGAAGTTCGGGTGCCGGGCGGGGTCTCCCTCCGGCGCATGCGGGATGTCCGTGTATTCGAGCGGCGGCCAGTAGACCCTGCCCGTCCGTGCGTCAACCACGGCCACCTGCGCGCAGCCCGTGCCGCA
>DASPJG010000161.1:0-3764 GCA_035628755.1 Pyrinomonadaceae bacterium | reverse complement strand
TCTCGGTGCGGTTCTCGGATGCGTGCGTGTGGACGAGCACGCCGCGCTCGCGCGACAGGCGTGCGACCTGTTCGAGCAACTCACGCGTGCAACTCACGGCGAAGCGCGGCGCAAAGCAGGCGCGGATGCGTCCGCCCGCGCGCCCGTGCCACTCCTCCAAGAGCGCGAGCGATTCGCGGATGGAGGCGTCCGTCTGCTCGAACAACTCTGCGGGCACCTCGTCGCCCGCGTCCATCATGCACTTGCCGACGGTGGCGCGAAATCCCGTCTCTTCGACCACACGAAAAGCCTCCGCCGTGTGATTGACCGTCTCCATCGTCAGGGCAGAGGTCGTGCCACCCTTGATCATCTCGGCGATGGCGAGCCGCGCCGAAGCACGGACGGAGGCAGGCGAGTGTGCGGCTTCCAGCGGCCACACGCGCCGTTTCAACCAATCGATCAACGGCAGATCGTCGGCTGCGCCGCGAAAGAGCGTCTGGCAGAGATGAATGTGCGTCTGCACGAATCCGGGAAGGACGGCGCAGTTGCGCGCGTCAATCACCTCGTCCGCCTCTTCCAACGTCTCGCCGACCGACACGATAAGGCCATCCCGAATCAACACGTCGCCCGTCACGATGCGGTCGTCCGCGTCCAACGTGATGATCGCGCCGCCTTTGATGAGAATGGAATTGGTCATGGGTATGCCGCCGGTTGTTTCGAGTAGGAACGATTATGCGTTGCGGCTCTCGCGGTGTAAAGAGATAAAAGTCGAGCCGCCGGCGGGTCGTCTCTCGTTTAGTTGAAGACGACCCGCCGGCGGCTCGAGGTTCCGTTAGCGCGCAGGCTGCTTTTAGTTGCTCGCTGCCGATTCGGCCTTTTTGGACTTCTCAGGTTTCTCCGCCTTCTCGGCTCTCTCGGCCTTCTCATCCGCCGTCTCGCTGACGGGGATGCCGAGCGCGGCGCGCACGTCGCTCTCGATCCGCTGTCGCAATTCGAGATTGTCCTTCAAGGTCTGCTTCGAGTTGTCGCGCCCCTGCCCGAGCCGCTCGCCCTTATAGGAGAACCACGCGCCGGACTTGTCCACGATCTTGTGCAACACGCCGAGGTCGATCAAATCGCCCTCGCGCGAGATGCCCTCGCCGTACATGATGTCGAACTCGCACTCGCGGAACGGCGGCGCAACCTTGTTCTTCACCACCTTGACCTTCGTGCGATTGCCCACCACGCGGTCGCCGTCCTTGATCGCGCCGATGCGGCGGATGTCGAGACGCAGGGAGGAATAGAACTTCAGCGCACGCCCGCCGGTCGTCGTCTCAGGGCTGCCGAACATGACGCCGATCTTCTCGCGAATCTGGTTGATGAAGATCAGGGTCGTGTTCGACGAAGAAACGATGGCCGTCAGTTTGCGCAAAGCCTGCGACATCAGGCGCGCCTGCAAGCCCGGCAGGCTATCGCCCATCTCGCCGTCCAACTCCGCGCGCGGCACGAGCGCGGCCACAGAGTCGATGACGATCACGTCCACGCCGTTCGAGCGCACGAGCGCCTCGCAAATTTCCAACGCCTGCTCACCCGAATCCGGCTGCGAGATCAACAGGTCGTCAACGTTGACGCCGAGTTTTCCGGCATACTCCGCATCCATCGCGTGCTCGGCGTCAATGTAGGCGGCGACGCCGCCGACGCGCTGCGCTTCCGAGACGATGTGCAGCGCGAGCGTCGTTTTGCCGGACGACTCCGGGCCGTAAATTTCCACGACGCGCCCGCGCGGGACGCCGCCGATGCCGATGGCCGCGTCAATCGAGAGCGCGGTGGTCGAGATCGCCAGAATGTCCGCGACTTCCCGCTCGCCGAGACGCATGATCGATCCCTTGCCAAATTTCTTTTCGATATTGAGCAGCGCCGCTTCGACAGCCTTGCCGCGCTCGCTCTGTTTGCTATCAGCCATTGTGGTAATCACTCTTTCTGTCCCCTCTTCTCACATTTAATTTGTGCGTCCGACCAGCGAACCGGAAGGCAGTATAGCACAAACAACGCAAGAATGGAACGTTGTTTCACGCATGCAACAATTTATTTTTACGTAATTATCCCCTTACCGTAGGTAAGGTGGTATCAAAGGAGAATACCACAAATGAACAGCGATAACACTCGACAGGTTGGTATAGCGAGTCTATATTGTGACACCCGACTTGGCGGCATACCAAGATATTTTCTCACAGATGAGCCGGAGTGTCGTATGTATGTCCCTAACGAAGTTCGTAAGTCTGTAGTGTTCATTGGCTATAAAAAGCCTGACGGTGCATATCAACTTGCGGGAACGGCCTTTTTTGTTTCGCGGATTCAGGGCGCGAACTTATACACAGGCGGCACAGGAATGGGCTTTACTTACCTAGTGACCGCTAAACACGTTATAGATGGTATTCGTAATAAGGGCGCAGATAAGGTCTGCATGAGAGTTAATTTTAAGGATGGGGAAGCGTACTGGCTCGAAACAGATATTAGCAAATGGCTATTTCATCCTACCGAATCAGGCTCCGTTGACGTTGCCGTGCTGAGATGCGGATTAGCCAAAGAACTTGATCACGCAGGCATCCTTATAATGGCATTCGCGACGGAAGATATAGTCAGGACGACTAATATCGGGATAGGTGATGAGGTGTTTTTAGTTGGCCTCTTCGCCAATCATCACGGTACAAAAAAGAATATTCCCCTTGTAAGAGTTGGAAACATTGCCGCCAAGCCAGAAGAGCCAGTCGAGGTTCGCACCTTTGGCCTAATGGATGCTTATTTAATAGAAGCCCGCTCATTAGGCGGCATTAGCGGCTCTCCCGTGTTCGTGCATATACCAGCCGTTAGAGCAAAGTCCATCTTGCCAGAGTCTGCAAGAAAGAACATAAAGCCAGACGACACGGTGTTCTTTGCTCTAGGTTTAATGCACGGCCATTGGGATATGATGTATGCGGATCAAGACGCTGTGATTGAAGATGCTACAGGCATACAACGGGTCAATATGGGAATTGCTATAGTCGTTCCCGCAAGCAAGATATTAGAGGTGATAGAACAGCCTATGATCAAAGAGAATGAAGAGAGAATCCTGAAAGAAGAGCGCGAAAAAGGGCTGCCAACGAGTGACAGCCTTGAGCCAGAACAGCCGATTACGCGAGAGGGCTTTGAGGAT
Organism: Pyrinomonadaceae bacterium; assembly: GCA_035628755.1. Classification (GTDB taxonomy): domain Bacteria; phylum Acidobacteriota; class Blastocatellia; order Pyrinomonadales; family Pyrinomonadaceae; genus JAIVJZ01. Next base: position 613 of record DASPJG010000161.1, on the reverse strand, counting down.
GCCCTCAAGCGTGCTAGTCGCAAGATTTCTTCACCTGATGAAGAAAAGAATGAAACATAGGCTTGTCGGCGTAGCGGTTGCTGTAGCGGAATGAGTATTCGTTGACGTAGGACTGTAGATACTTGTCGCTCACGTTGCGATACACGCCGTGTATGCCGCCTTTAACGAGCGACCAGAAGCCCTCTATCGTGTTCGTGTGAATGTCGCCGTTGACGTAGATTCTCTGCCTGTGCTGGATGGTGTGATGGTTAAAGCCGTTATGCTTCACAGACCAATAAGCAGGCCACTCGTCAGTGTACACGGTTGAATCTGTGCTGACGTTCTCTTTGATGAAAGGCAGCAAAGTCTTGCCCGTCACATCCGGTACGCGACGAGCAACCACGCGACCGCCGCGCTCTACAGCCCCGACAACGATAGCCTTCTTCTCTGTGCTTCGCCCGCGCCCGTTGGATGCGTGACGGTTTCTAGGCTTTCCCCCGATATACGTCTCGTCAACTTCTACCCTACCCGAAAGCGGATCGCCGTTCTCATCGTCAAGCATCGTGCGAATCTGCTTAAACATGCGCCACGCCGTTTTATAAGTCACGCCTAACTCGCGCTCTATTTGCTTGGC
>DASPJG010000160.1:0-2538 GCA_035628755.1 Pyrinomonadaceae bacterium | reverse complement strand
CGCTCTATTTGCTTGGCTGCGATGCCGCAACGAGTAGAGGCCATCAAGTAGATCGCGTAGAACCACAGGCGCAAAGGCGTAGATGATTTATGGTAGATAGTTCCCGCCGTGGGGTGTACGTGATGCCCGCAATAATCGCATGAATAGGACTTGCGCGAAGCTACCTTGTGGTGCTTGGTAACGCGTTCGCACTTCGCACAGTGGATGCCGTTCGGGTAGAGATAATCCTTGAGCCATTCTAGGCAAGCATCATCGGTGGGAAACTGCTTTTCAAAGTCGCGGAGGGTGTATTTTGGTAGTTTGGGCTTGTCGGCTTTCATCGGTTATCTCCCTTACAGACAGAAGTATAGCCGATTTCATACCTACAGTCAAGGGATAATCACCTATTTTTACGGTTAAGTAGGATTTCAAAACCCGACCGCGACGTGGTTTTTCTGCCGCGCGCGGCGTCTCCGGGTCTCAATGCGGCGTTAGGATACGCCAACGGGCGCGCCCAAGTCGAGCGCGGTCGGCAGGTTTTTTCCGACGCCGTTTAAGAAGGCAGCAGGCCGCGCGCGAATCCGCCGATGTGCGCCGCGAGATCGGGCGCGTCGCCCCATTTTTCAATTTCCGCGACGATGGCCGAGCCGACCACGGCGGCGTCTGCGTAACGCCACACGTCAGCCACCTGTTCCCTCGTCGAGATGCCGAAGCCGACGGCGACGGGCAAATCCGTGACGGCGCGCACGCGTTCGACGAGCCGCCCGGCCTCCGCGCTCGACGCGCTCTGCACGCCGGTCACGCCCGCGCGCGAAACGGCGTAAATGAAACCGCTCGCGCGCTCGGCGATGCGGCGCAACCGTTCGTCGGTCGAGGTGGGAGCGACGAGGAAGATGAGGTCGAGTTCGTGCGCGCGGAGCGTCGCGGCAAACTGGGAGGATTCTTCCGGCGCGAGGTCTGTCACGAGCATTCCGTTCACGCCCGCGTCGCGCGCCTGCGCGCACAGACGCTCCGCGCCGAATTGCAGCAAAGGATTGTAATAACTGAACAGCACGACGGGCACGTCCGTCTCGCGCCGCGCTTCCGCGACGACAGCCAGCGCATCCGCGACGCCGACGCCGCCTCGCAGGGCGCGCTCCGACGCGCGCTGGATGACAGGCCCGTCGGCCATCGGATCGCTGAACGGCACGCCGAGTTCGACGAGCGTCGCGCCCGCGCGCGCGAGTTCCACAATGAGCGCGCGCGTCGCGTCAAGATCAGGGTCGCCAGCCGTGATGAAGGGGATCAAGGCGCGCCGCTTCTCTTCCCTCAGGCGCGTGAAAGTTTCAGAGATGCGGCTCAAGGCAGTTCGACGCCTCCCACCGTTTCGCCGTGCGCGCGCTCGCTCGCGCCTTGTTTCGCTCCCGCGTCGGCCACGCTCTGCACGTCCTTGTCGCCGCGCCCCGAAAGGTTAACGAGGATCGCCTGCTCCGGCTTCAACTCGCGCGCCAGCTTCAACGCGTAGGCGACCGCGTGCGCCGATTCCAGCGCGGGAATAATCCCCTCCTGCTCCGACAGCGTGCGAAAGGCCGCGAGCGCATCCGTGTCCGAAGCGGCGACGTATTCGACGCGCCCCGCGTCGTGCAAAAACGCGTGCTCAGGCCCGATGGAAGGATAATCGAGTCCGGCGGAAATGGAATGCGTCGCGGCGATCTGCCCGCGCTCGTCCTGCAAGACGTAGCTCATCGTGCCCTGCAACACGCCCGGACGCCCGCCGCCCAGCTCGTTGAACCGCGCGGCGTGCTCGCCGGGTTTGTCGCCGCTCCCGCCCGCCTCGACGCCGAACATGCGCACGCCCGCGTCGGCGAGGAACGGGTGAAACAGCCCGATTGAGTTTGACCCGCCGCCGACGCACGCGACGAGCGCATCGGGCAGGCGTCCCGCTTCGCGTTCGACGAACTGCGCGCGTGCCTCGCGCCCGATGACGCTCTGAAAATCGCGCACCATGAGCGGGTACGGGTGCGGGCCGAGCGCGCTGCCGAGCAGGTAGTAGGTGTCGGCCACGTTCGTCACCCAGTCGCGCAGGGCTTCGTTGATGGCGTCCTTCAAGGTGCGCGCGCCCGCGTCCACCTCGCGCACCTCCGCGCCGAGCAACTCCATGCGAAAGACGTTCAGGCGTTGCCGCCGCACGTCCTCCGCGCCCATGTACACGACGCATTGCAGGCCGAAGAGCGCGCAGACGGTGGCCGTCGCCACGCCGTGCTGCCCCGCGCCCGTCTCGGCGATGATGCGCCGCTTGCCCATGCGCCGCGCGAGCAGCACCTGGCCGAGCGCGTTGTTGATCTTGTGCGAACCCGTGTGCGAGAGGTCTTCGCGTTTGAGGAAGAGGCGCGCGCCGCCCGCGAGAGCCGTCAGGCGCGCGGCGTAATGGAGCGGCGTCGGGCGACCGGAAAAGTCGCGCAGCAAAGCGGCGTACTCCGTCTGAAACGTTTCGTCGTCGCGCACGGCGACGTAGGCCGCGTTCAACTCTTCGAGCGGAGCCATCAGCGTCTCCGGCACATAGCGACCGCCGTATGCGCC
>DASPJG010000159.1:0-5401 GCA_035628755.1 Pyrinomonadaceae bacterium | reverse complement strand
CGCCGATTGGGACAAGGCCGTCACGCGTTACGAACAACTGCTCGGTTCGATGGAAGAGACGCCGCGCGACGCGGGCGAAAGCGTCGGCGCAGAGTTTGCCCCCGCCCGCGCCATTGTAAAAACCCGTGCGGCGGGAAGCGTCCACCAACTTCTCCCCGACATCGTTTACGGCGATGCGATCTCGAATCAGGCGATAAACATTCGCGACCACTTGCGCCGTCGCGGCTACGCGTCGGAGATTTTCGTCAACCGGCGCGAGGAACGTATGGAAGGCGAGGCGCGCCTGTTCGACCCCGCGCTCATCACGCCCGCCGACGCGCTGCTCTATCATCATTCCATCGGCTCGGAGCTGACCGCGTTCGCCGTCGAACACGCGGGCGCGAAGTGTCTCATCTATCACAACATCACCCCGGCGGAATATTACGCGCCCTACCGCCCCGGCTTCGCGTGGATGCTCTCGACGGGGCGCGCGCACCTGCCGCGCCTCGCGCCACACTTCCCCTGCTCCGTCGGCGATTCGACCTTCAACGCGGCGGAACTCGCGGCGTGCGGCTTCGAGCGTCCCGGCGTGCTGCCGATCATCTGCGACCCCTCGAAATGGAATTTGCGCGCCGACGCCGCGCTCATGGATCGCTTGCAGGACGGGCGCGTCAACCTGCTCTTTGTCGGGCGCATCGCCCCGAATAAGAAGCAGGACGAACTCGTCGCAGCCTTCGCGTATTACCACGAACTCGACCCGCATTCCCGGCTCGTCATCGCCGGGGCGGGGCGCGCTTCCGATCCCTACTACACGCGTCTGTTGCGCACCATCGCCGCGCAGGGACTCGGCGCACACGTCCATCTCACCGGGCAGATCACGGACGCCGAACTGCTGGCCTACTACCGCACGGCGCACCTATACTGGTCTCTGAGCGAACATGAAGGTTTCGGCGTGCCGCTCGTCGAGGCGATGTGGTTCGACGTGCCGGTCGTCGCCTATCGCAGCGCGGCTGTGCCGGAGACGCTGGGCGAGGCCGGGCTGATGTTCGACGGCAAAGATGATTTGCGCGCCGTGGCGCGTCTCGCTAAGCTCGTCACGCGCGACGACGAGAATTTGCGCCGTCGCACCATTGCCGCCGGACGCGCGCGGCGCGAGGCGTTCACGCCCGCAAGCGTCCAACTCGTACTCGATGAATTGATCAAGCGGATGGAGAGTTGCGCCGGGCGGAGGCGCGAAGAGGTAGCATAACTTTTGAGTTCGACGACGAAAGAAACCGGGACGACGACGAAGCCCGCGACGCGCGCCAACACGACGACGGGCGAGTCGTTGTTGACGACGACCGCTGCCGCCAACGCGCGCCCCGTTGCGCCCGTGCTCGCCATCGTCGTGCCCTGTCTCAACGAAGAACTCGTCATCGGCGACACGGCGCGCCGCCTCGTCGAAGTTTTGCAAAAGCTCTCGGCTGCCGGAAAAGTTGACGCCGGAAGTTTCGTCTATCTCGTGGACGACGGCAGCCGCGACCGGACGTGGGCGGTGGTAGAGGAACTGCACGGGCGCGACGCGCGCGTCAAGGGTCTCAAACTCGCGCGCAACGTGGGCACGCAAAACGCCCTGCTCGCCGGTCTGCTCGGCGTCAAAGACCATGCCGATTGCGTCGTCACGATTGACGCTGATTTGCAGCAGGACGAGGCCGTCATCGAGACGTTTCTGGAAAAGTACGCGGCGGGCGCGCACATCGTCTACGGCGTGCGGCGCGGGCGCGGCGATTCTTATTTGAAGAAAGCGACCTCCGGTTTTTTCTACAGCCTGATGCGGCTGATGGGCGCGCGGATCATCAAGCACCACTCGGAATACCGGCTCGTCTCGCGCAAGGCCATTGACGCCATCGCGGAATACCGCGAGTACAATTTGTTCCTGCGCGGGATATTTGTGGACATCGGCTACAAGTCCGAGGTCGTGCCGTTCACCGTCAGGCGGCGCGGCGCGGGCAAGTCGAAACACGATTTCAGAAAACTCGCGTCGCTCGCGCTCGACGGCATCACGTCGTTCAGCATCGTGCCGCTCAGGCTGGTGACGGTGGCCGGGATGCTCGTCTTCCTGTTCAGCGTGTTGATGACGCTCTTTTACCTCTATCACAAAATCAAGGGGCACACGCCGCCCGGCTGGGCGGGCACGATCATCCCGATCTATTTTCTCGGCGGCGTGCAGATCATGTTCCTCGGGATCGTCGGCGAATACATCGGCAAGATTTATCAAGAGACCAAAGCGCGCCCGCGCTACATCAAAGACACCGAACTGTTTTGAGTTCCACCCAAACCACACCAGACCAGCCCGCGACGGCGCGCGATGCGACCGCCAACCATTGCCTCGTGTGCGAGGCACAGGATGCCGCGCCGCTCTACCCCGGCATCCTCCGCTGCCGCGCCTGCGGCTACGTCTTCGCCGACATGCGCCTCACGGACGAAGAACTCTTCAAGCTCTACAACGAAGAGTTTTTCACCGGTGCGGAGTTCAGCGACTACGCCGCGGACGCGAAGTTCTTCCGTAAAAATTTCGTCCTGCGCCTGCGCGAACTCAAAAAGTTTCTCGACCCCGCGTGCCACCAAAAGCTCCTTGAGATCGGCTGCGCCTACGGTTTCTTTCTCGACGTGGCGCGCGACGAGTTCGCACAGGTGCAGGGCATAGACATCACGGACGCCGGGGTGCGCTACGCGCGCGAGGAGTTGAAGCTGGACGTGGTGCAGGCCGACTTTCTCGCGCACGACTACGGCGCGGAGAAGTTCGACGTGGTCTGCATGTGGGACACCATCGAACACCTGCGCGAGCCGCGCCGCTACGTCGAAAAGATCGCGGCGCACACCGCGCCGGGCGCGCTCCTCGCGCTCACCACCGGAGACATCGAGAGCGCGAACGCGCGCCTGCGCAGAGACCGCTGGCGGCTCATCCACCCGCCCACGCATCTCCACTACTTTTCCTCCAAGTCAATCGCCCGGCTGCTCGACGCGCACGGCTTCGACCTTGTTTACAACCGCTACTGCGGCTTCTACCGCAGCATCGGCAACATGGCCTATAACGTCCTCGTCCTGCGCCAGCAAAAACCGCAACTCTACTGGCCACTCGAACGCCTCGGCATCGGCGGCCTCGGCTTCTACCTCAACCTCTACGACATCATGTACGTCATCGCGCGGCGGCGCTGAGCGTGACTAAACGGATGCCCGAAGCGAACCCGCGCGAACATTCCGGCGACGCCGGACAGTTGAGATCAGTGAAGCGTGCGTCGCTGCACGCGCTCGCCGTCCTCGTCGGCTACACGCTGCTGTTTGTCCTCTTTTTCGCGCCCATTCTCTTCTCCGCTTACCTGCTCGCGCCGGGCGACGGCATACTTTATTTCCTGCCGAACTTTTATGCGCGGCGCGTGCTGTGGGACGCGTCCGTGTGGGGCGGTTTTCCGGCGGTGGGCGATTCGCAGTTGATGATGTGGTATCCGCCCGCGCTCCTGTTCTCGCTCGTCAAATCGTGGAACGCCTTTCTGCTCTCAGCTTATGTCCTCGCCGCGAGTTTCACTTACGCTTACGCCTACGCTCTGACCCGCTCGCGTTTCGCCGCCGCGGTCGGCGGCATCTGTTACGGCATGTGCGGCTTCATCATCGCGCACCTCGGCCACGCCGCGCTCATCCACGCCGCCGCGTGGCTGCCGCTGTTCCTCCTGTCGCTTGAGAAACTGGCACGGCGCACGGGCGCGCGGCCACGCGCAGGCTCGCGCATTGAGCAACGCGCAGACGCAGGCATCGAGCAAAGCGGCGACCCCGGCGTCGAGCGCGACGGCGACGCCGGGCTTTCGCATCGGGCGTGCGGCGGAGGCTTCTGGTACGCCGTCGGCGTGGCGAGCGTTGCATGTTCCGCGCTCGCGGGGCATCCGCAAATCTTCGTCTACACGCTCGCGCTCGGCGGCGCGTATGCGCTCGTGCGCGGCTGGCGCGCCCGTGGCCGCTGGCGTTACTACTTGCTCTGCGCGCTGCTCGTCTTAACAGGTGTGGGACTCGCGGCCATCCAGTTGTTGCCGACGGCGGAACTCGCCGCCGCGAGTTTGCGCGCGTCGCTCGACTTCGCGGAGTTTGTGTCTTACGCGATGCCGCTCAGGCAGACGCCGATGCTCCTCTTCCCCTATCTCTTCGGCGGCTCTCCCGGCACGTTCTACGGCCTGCCCTACTTCGGCGCGTGGGGTTCGGAGGCGGGCGGCTGGGGGGCGGGCGAATTGAGCGGCTACCTCGGCCTGCTGCCGCTGCTGCTGGCCGCAATCGGGTTTTGCGCCACAAGGCGAAGAGGGCTTGCATGGTTCTGGCTCGCCGCCTGCGCCGTCGCCTTCCTGCTCACTCTCGGCGATGCGACGCCGCTCGCGCGTCTCACTTATCAACTGCCCTTCATCAACAAATTTCGCGTGCCCGCACGGCACTTCATGGAATTATCGCTCGGCGTCAGCGTGCTCGCCGCGCTCGGCGCGCACGCCGTTCTGGAGAAAGCCGTGCCGGAGCGTTTAATCAAACGCACGCTCGTCGTCGCGGCCTGCCTGATGCTCGCTTGCCTCGTTGCCGTCGTCGCGTTGACCGATCAACTGAACGCGGCGGCGACCGAGCCATTGCCGCGCCCGGTCAGTTTTCTGCCGTGGAAAAACCCGGCGACGGGCGTGCCGCTGCTCGTCCTGCTCGCGGGCGCGGCCACGCTCCTCTACTGGCGCAGGCGTCCGCACGCGCGCGTGCGCGGCGCGCTGCTCGTCGTCGTGCTCGCGCTCGACCTCGCCACGTTCACATGGTTCTACGAATGGCACTACGACGCGCCCTACAAGGTTTTCCAATCGCCGCCGCTTGCCGCAGTGCCCCTGCGCGACGAACTCGCGGCGACGCACGCGCGCCTGCTGCCCGTGCGCGGCGGCACGGGGCGCGTCAGCGAGATTCCGCCCGACCTGTCGAAGCTCTGGAATTTTCCGAGCGCGAGCGGCTACGGCCCTTTCATCCTCTCGCGCGTCAGTCGCCTGTTGACGATGCCGCCGCACGGCAGCGTTGACGACGCGTGGCGCGACCCGGCAAACCTCGGTCTCGACGTGATGGCCGTGCGCTATCTCTTCGTGCCGAGCGATCAGGTTGAGCCGCCCACGACCACGGACGCGCACGGCATCGAATGGACGCGCGGCGAGTTCAACGTCTCGCTCGGCGCGGGCTGCGGCGCGGCGAACCCGAACGCCTTCGCGGTCGAACTCCCACAGCCGTTGCGCGCAAACGTCGTCGCGGTTGCCACCGCGCTCGCTTGTTCCGCCGCCGTCGCGGATCAGGCGGAAGTCGCGCGCGTCGTCGTCACGGACACGCGCGGGCAGACTTACACCGAGAGCCTTCTGGCCGGGCGCGACACGTCCGAGTGGGCTTACGA
>DASPJG010000158.1:0-3136 GCA_035628755.1 Pyrinomonadaceae bacterium | reverse complement strand
CGCATTCAGCACGCCCGACTCGTTCGCCGCATATTGCTTCAAGCCGCTGTAGTGCGTCGTCGCAACGACGTGCGCGCCGCAGGCGCGGCGAAAATGATCCACCACGGCAACGCCGAGCGCGGAGCCTTCTTCGGGGTCTGTGCCGGTGCCGACTTCGTCGAGCAGGACGAGCGCGGGCGCGGCGCAGAGTTCAAGCATGCGGCTGATGTTGGCGACGTGCGCCGTGAAGGTGGAGAGGTTCGCGGCGAGCGATTGGCTGTCGCCGATGTCCGCCAGCACGGATCGGTAGAAGGGAAAACTCGCGCCGCGCGCCGGGACGTGCAGGCCGGAGAGAGCCATCAGCGCGAGCAAGCCCGCCGTCTTCAGCACGACGGTTTTGCCGCCCGCGTTCGCGCCGGAGATGACCATCACCGGATGTTCGCCGTCGAGCCGGAAGGAGACCGGCACGACCTCGCCGCCCGCGGCGCGCAGGTTCTCTTCGAGCAGAGGATGGCGCGCGGCGTCGAGTTCGAGCGCGGCGTCTGCGCCGACGAAGGGCAGCACGCAGTTGAAGCGCACGGCCATCGCACTCTTGGCATTGATGAAATCGAGTTCGGCGACTGCCGCCGCCGCGCGTTCGATGGCAGGCAGTTCGCGGCGCAAATCGTCCGTCAGCGACGAGAGGATGCGCGTGATCTCGCGTTCTTCGGTCTCGCGCAGGTTTTGCAGTTCGTTGTTGCTTTCAATCGTCTCCAACGGTTCGATGAAAACGGTTGCGCCGGAGGACGAGAAACCGTGCGCGACGCCGCCGACGCGCCCGCGATGATCCGAGCGCACGGGTATCACGAAGCGGTCGTTGCGCACCGTGACAAGTTGATCCTGAATCGCCTCGTCCGAGCGGCGCATCAGATTTTCCAGCGAGCGCGTGATGGAGGAGCGGAGGCGGTTGATGTCGTGGCGGATGCGCGCGAGTTCGGGGCTGGCGCGGTCGTCTAGTTCGCCGCTCGGCAGGATTTTCGCCGTCACGCGCGCCGCGAGGCTATACAACTCGCGCGGGAGGTCTGCGACGAGTTCCCACAGCACGGGCACGTCCGCGCGTTCCGCCTGAATCGCAGCGCGCGCCGCGCCGACCTGATCGCAGAGGCGCGCGAGTTCGAGCAGCGGCAGCGCATCGAGCGTCGCCCCTTCGATGCGCAGGCGCGCGATTGATTCCGACGGGTCGGCCAACTCCGAGAACGACCATGCCCCGCCGCTCCTGCGTCGCAGTTCGACGCACTCGGCCACCGCGTCGAGCGCGCGCCGCACCTCTTCCACACCGGCGAGCGGCACGAGCCTGTCCGCGCGCGCACGCCCCATCGGTGTCTGCGCTCCGCGTCTCACCAGCGCGCGCAACCCTTCGTATTCGAGCACCCCGAAAGCTTGTTCGTTCATAATTAAGAAAGTAGATCGTAATAAGAAAGTAAATCGTAAATCGTGAATCGTAAATAGACAAAGGCAGGTTTGGCTCTATTCACGATTCAAGGCTTTTCAGGTTCTCTGTCGTCGCCGTTCGACGCCCTGCATGGCGGCCTCGAAGAGACGCGCGGGGTCGAGCAGGGCGACGGCGTGCGCGTCGTGTCGAATGGTGCGGCGCAGCAGAGAACTGCCAGACACGGACGCCGGGGCGTCCGTTTCGTCGTCCGTTTCCGCGTCGTAAAGTTCGATCTCGTGCTCGACGGCTTCGACCGAGAGCGCGAGTTGTTCGTCGCCTTTGAGCGCGACGACGAGGGGCGGGCGCGTCTGCGTGGCGTGCGGTGCGGAAGCTTGCGCGCCGGCTGCCGGAGCGGCGTTCGTCGTTGCGCCCGGCAACAGGAGAAGCGGGTCGATCAGGGTTAGAATCCGCCCGCGCTGGCTGACGACGCCGCGCACGGGCGCGGGCGTGAAAGGCAGCGGCGTCGGCGTCAAGTTCTCGCTCGTCGCCTCGACCTCGTCCGCGTAGACGGCGAAGAGGCGCGCGCCCGTGCGCATCACGAACAGCCTCCGTCGCGGGCGTTCGTGCGTGCGCTCCGCGCGTGTCTGAAGGGTCGCAGGCGTCTCGTCGTGCGTCGTCTCTTTCATGTCGCCGCACATGGTAAACTGAACCGCAAAACTTTGCGAGAAACGATGCGTGCGTGTGCGCGCTGCACGCGCCCGCCCCGCGAATTTACGCGGGCAATCATCCGTCGAAATCTCCACAGGCGCGCGGGCGCGTATATCAGGCGCGTCTCTCTCATCGGAATATTGAAGGTTAAGAGTTTTTCGCGGCAATGATGCCGTCAGGAGTGTTGATGTCGAGCAAGCGTTTGATCCTCGCGTGTGTGTTGGCTCTGCTCGCGCTTTCCGGCGCGGCGCAGGTGAGCGTAGAGGCGGAGCGGAAGGGTGCAGAGATGTCCATACCGGATCGCGGGCGCGTGCGTGCGCCCGAACTCAGAGGCCATCGCGGCTGGCTCAACACCGACCAGCCGCTCTCGCTCGCCGCGCTGCGCGGCAAGGTCGTCCTGCTCGACTTCTGGACTTACGGCTGCATCAACTGTATCCACATCATCCCCGACCTCAAACGGCTCGAAGCGAAATACCCGAACAACCTAGTCGTGATCGGCGTCCATTCCGCCAAGTTCGAGAACGAGAAGCAGAGCGACAACATCCGCCAGATCATCCTGCGCTACGAGATCGAGCACCCGGTCGTCAACGACGCGGACTTCTCCATCTGGCAGTCTTACGCCGTGCGCGCGTGGCCGACGCAAGTGCTGATCGATCCTGCCGGGTACGTCGTCGGCAAGGTGGAAGGCGAAGGCAACTACGAGACGCTCGACGAGGCCATCGCCGGAACGATCACGGAGTTTCGCAAGCGCGGCGAGTTGGACGAACAGCCGCTCTCGCTCGCGCTTGAACGCGCGAAGGTCGGCGACATGCCGCTCGCCTTCCCCGGCAAGATTCTGGCCGACGCGAAATCAGACCGCCTCTACGTCGCCGACTCGAACCACAACCGCATCGTCGTGGCGAAACTCAACGGCACGTTTCTCGACGCCATCGGCACGGGCGAGCGCGGCGCATCCGACGGCGCGTTTGATCGCGCAACGTTTCACCGCCCGCAGGGGCTCGCGCTCGACGGCGACGCGCTCTACGTCGCAGACACCGA
>DASPJG010000157.1:0-2204 GCA_035628755.1 Pyrinomonadaceae bacterium | reverse complement strand
CGCCGCGCACTCCGCGGAGCGCGACGCGCTCGCCCTCGCGCTCGCGTCGGAGGCGAACACCTCGGCCAAGCTCGAACACGCGCGCGAGACGGTGGAGAAACTCGCCGCCGAGATCGCGCGGCTCGACGCGGTGCGCGAACGTTGGCAGGAGGAGATTCGCGCGCAGGAGCGGCTCAAGCGTCTGGACGAAGCGACCGAGTTCATGCGCGACATTCTCAAAAAGGCGGGGCCGGAAGTGACGCGCAGTTACGTCGCGCACATCTCGGTCGAGGCGAATCAATTCTTCCGCGAGATCACGGGCGACGCGGGGCGCACGCTCCGCTGGTCGAGCGATTACGAGATCATGCTCGAAGAAGGCGGCCACGAACGTTCGTTCGTCAATCTCTCCGGCGGCGAGCAGATGGTGGCCGCGCTCTCTGTGCGCCTCGCGCTCCTCAAACAACTCTCGGATATCCGCATCGCCTTTTTCGACGAGCCGACCGTGAACATGGACGCCGAGCGGCGCGAAAACCTCGCGCGCCAGATCGGGCAGGTGCGCCACTTCAACCAACTCTTCGTCATCTCGCACGACGACACGTTTGAGGAGGCGGTGGATCACGTCCTCGTCCTCACGAGCGAACACGAGGCGGCGGCGTGAGCGCGCAGGGGTTGAAGGAAGTGACGATCTACTGCGACGGGTCGAGCCTCGGCAACGGTCAGGCGGAGACGCGCGCCGCAGCCGTCGCGCTCCTGAACTTCCGCGACCGCTGGCGCGCTTTCGGCTGCTATCTCGGCACGGCGACGAACCAGCAGGCCGAGATCGCGGCGGCAGCCGTCGGGTTGGAGCAACTGCGCGAGCCGTGCCGCGTGCGCGTGTTGACGGATTCGCGCTACGTGGTCGAGACGATGGCCGGACGCTTCCGGCGCAAGTCCAATCACGAATGGTGGGCGCGTCTGGACAAAGCCCTCGACGCGCACCGCATCGAATGGGAGTGGATCAAAGGCCACGCGGGACACAACGCGCAGGAGGCCGTGGACAAGGCGGCGCGCCGCATCGCCGCGCTTGGCCGCGTTGATGAAAGCGTGCTGCGCGAGGCAGCCGAAACCCTGAGTTCGCTCGCCGCTCCTTAAACTGGCAACGGGCAGCCAGTAGTGGTAAGTTTGAGCAGAAATACTTGCACAATTTGTCGTCTCTAACTGTCTTCCTCCCCCACCGATGATTCATGTCGCTTCTCCGCCACATCACTACTGCACGAATTCGACGGCGCGCGCGCGTCTCGCTGTCGCTCGCGCTGTTCGGCCTGCTCGTGGCGGGCGGCGCGGCGGCGCAGACGCGCGGGTGGCTGTGGCAGAACCCTCTGCCGCAGGGCAACGCGATCCACGCGCTCAGGTTTGCGGCGGATAAATTGAGCGGCTGGGCGACGGGCGCGGACGGCGCGATCCTGCGCACGGACGACGGCGGCTACGAGTGGGAGGCGCAGAGCGCGCCCGTCTCGACCACGCTCTACGGGCTGTTCGTCCGCGACAAGGAGACGGCAGTGGCCGTCGGCGCGCGCGGCGTCGTCATCACGACGGAGAACGGCGGCGACCGCTGGACGCTCAGGCCGACGGGCGTCAAAGATCATCTCTACAACGTCGCCTTCGCGGGGCGCGATCTGCGCCACGGCTGGGCGTGCGGCACTTACGGGCGCATCATCGCTACGACCGACGGCGGGCGCACCTGGCGCGAGCAAACTTCGGGCGTGAACACGCACCTCCTCTCGATCTCTTTCGGCGACGAGCGCACGGGCGTCGCGGTCGGGGCGAACGGCACGATGCTCGTGACCTCGGACGGCGGCGCGAATTGGCGCAGCCAGCCGCAGGCCAAGCAGTTGCCGCTGACGGGCGTTGCGTTCGCGGGTGAATCGAAGCGCGCGGTCGCCGTCGGCTATGGCGGTCTCGTCCTGCGCACGGACGATGGCGGCGAGACGTGGTCGCGCGTGGAAGTTTATCAACAGGCCGATCTGCTGTCGGTCTATTTCGCGGACGCGCGGAACGGTTGGGCGGCGGGCAACGACGGCGTCGTGCTCGCCACGGCTGACGGCGGCGGGACGTGGCTGCCCGTGAGCGTGCGCACGCAGCCGCGCCTGACGACCATCCACTTCGCCGACGCGACAACCGGCTGGACGGCGGGCGGCGACGGCCTCATCCTGCGCACGGACGACGGCGGCATCGAATGGCGCAGG
>DASPJG010000156.1:0-7226 GCA_035628755.1 Pyrinomonadaceae bacterium | reverse complement strand
AGTGCCGGGGCAGCAGGCCGCAGACGTGTTTACAGAGAATGGCGCATCCGTTCACGCGCTTGATCAGCCCGGCTCGCTCTACCTGAACATGGTGGACACCCGCTACTTCGAGACGATGGGTATTCCACTCGTGGCCGGGCGCGACTTCAGCGAAAGGGACGACGCCACAGCCCCAGACGTGATCGTCGTCAACGAGACGTTGGCCCGGCGACTCGCGCCGGACGGTCAGGCGCTCGGCAGACGGCTGATCGAGCGCGACCCGATGACGGGGAAGCCGAAGTCGGTGGAGGTCGTCGGTGTGGCTAGGGACGCAAAGTACATCTGGCCCTCAGAGCGGCCGCGCTACTTCGCGTACCGTCCCTTCAGGCAGATCGGGCAGAGCCACTTGGGCACAGCCCACCTTATCGTCCATGCCGCGGGTGATCTGGGGACGATCTCGAAGGAAGTGCGATCTACCGCAAATGCAATCGACCCCGACCTCTCGGTCGAGGGCGTGACCCAGCTCGACGAGTTGATCGAGCGGCACGTGGGCGAGACGAAGCTGGTCATCTGGGCTTCGGCCGCCGTCGGGGCGCTGGCGCTTCTGCTCGGCGCTGTCGGCCTGTACGGAGTGATGGCCTACGCGGTCGCAGGCCGGACGAAAGAGATCGGCATCCGCATGGCGCTCGGCGCGGGACACGGTCGCGTGCGGCGGATGATACTCGCCGAAGGGCTGGCGCTCGCGGCGGCGGGGACAGTCGCGGGGCTGCTCATCTCTGCCGTTAGCATGAGGCTCATGCGAAGCCTGCTCTATGGCATCTCCCCCACCGACCCGCTGACATACGCCGCAGTTGCCACCTTCCTTACGGCCGTGGCGCTCCTAGCCAGCTACGTCCCGGCGCGGCGGGCGACGAAGGTAGATCCGATGGTCGCGCTGAGATCCGAATGAATGTGGTATGGCGAGCAATACTTTGAGGCTAGATGAAGCTGCTTTGCGGATCCAGTCAGGGAGCGATATCGAATAGCCTCCCGCATTAAGGGTTCTAAATTTTCTCTCTCGGAATATCGGAGGTCGCCCGCATGGCTTAATGTGGCACAGGGAAAAAGGCGAAGAAATTCTAAAATGGCGGATTTTGTCGCCACTAGAATAGGGAATTGCTTCTAGCCGAGAGGTGTGCCAAATCGCTAAGGCGAGACCTACATCTTGCATCACAGTAACCATTTTGAAAATATGCAGCCACGCGCCCTTTATGCAACACGCCCGCATGATGGTTCTATAACGCAGGACGCAACTAATAGTGCGAGGGGCGGCGCGCCCGCTCAAATGCCTTCGACGTAGGGCAAGTCTGTGCGCAGCACGTCGCGGTAGAGGAAGAGCAGCGCGCAGAGGGCTTGGTTCCGCGTGGAGGCGGCGACATTGGCCTCGACCGCCAGGGGCGCGAGGAACCGGCGGATCTCTCCGACCCGCATCTCTGAGGGGTGACGTTTGCGGTGGAAGAGGATGAAGTGCCTGATCCAGTCGCGATAAGCTTCTTCGTTGCTAAGGCTAAGGTGGCGCACGCGCGCAGCGGCCCGCACTTGTTCCAAGAGTTTAAGTTTATCCATGGTCGTGAAGGGCGAAGATTCTGTTAAGCTGATTAGGCGTGGGAGCGGCATTACACACACATTTGGGCGCGATCACCTGAACGCAGTCTCCACCCCTCAAAAGAACATCGCAATGTCGAAGATTGTCGCCATCATGTCCATGTCGCTCGACGGCTACGTCGCCGACCTCAACGATGGCGTGGCCGAAGTGTTCGACTGGTACGTCACCTCAGGCGACGTCGAAATCCACACCGGAGGGTCTGACCCCTTGAACGTCATGGGGTAGTGTTGCAAAAATATTTTGGCCTCGACTAGTAGTGCTTAAGAGTCAGTTGATGCCTCAATATCTTGAGTAGCCTGAAAGTTTTTGCAACACTACCCCCTTCTTGCCTCGTCGAGATTCTATCTCAAGCTCCATTCTCATCAGTGTGGGCGACCCGCTGCGCCCTACTCCGCCGCCGGCCCCATGTCCTCTTCTCCCCCCGGATACACGAAGGAGTCGCGCGGGGCATAGAAGCAAGATTCGGGCACAACTTCGAGCGGGGACTTCGGGCGAAGCGCATAGACGGGGTGGCCCGGGTCGAGGAACTCGATGGAGGTAATGTTGAAGGGACTGGCAAGTTCACCGATGTAGGGATAGAGGCCGCTCACCAGCCGGTGCTTCACCTGCGTGATGTAGCGCAGGTGGCCGGCGACGATGGTAGCAGAGTTATTCCCCACCTCCGCGCGCGTTCGGATGATGGGGCTGCCCTCGACGTAGGTCGTCGCGACGAGTAGGCCGCCATCGAGTTCGAGCGTCGTCGAACCCGGAGTTGCAGGCACGCCTCGCTCCAGTACGTAGGCGCGCATGACCTCGGAGGAGTTGAAATAGTGTGTGAAGAACCGCCCCGGTGTGACGCCGTCGGGGGCGAAGTGTTCGGCCACGTTGAGGCCGAGGTAAGTGAGCGAGTAAGCACCGAAGCCGGTCGTCTGCTCGGCCGAATCAACGACGTACTGGTTCATGTAAACGGCGCCATTCGGTGCCGGCTTCAGCGCGCGGGGAAGTAGCTTGGCACAGGCGTCCAGGTCGGCCGGAATCCAGCTTGTATAGACCATCCGGCTGTTCAGTACCATTTGCGGTGCGACAAGTGAGTTGTTGGACATTGGTTTCCTTTCCAGGTGAAGTTGTTTTATGTTTCAGGCTATGAAGCTGCGCGACCCGCTGAGGCTCCGCTACCAGTTGTAAGAGTTTGCCAGAGGCCGCCGCCGCCGAGCGTCTGCTAATCTCGAATCTTTTCCGGCGTGGGTTGTTCAATATTCATAACCCCTTCCTCTCTCATGCCAAGCGACGAGGACAGTTGTGCCGTAGCGGAAACCTGCCGGGAACGCCCGCCAAGTGTCCGTCAACATGTAACGCGCAAACGCAAGGGAAACCGGATCATGTGTGAGCAGGTATTCTTGGTTCTGTTGTGAGAATGGTTACGTTGTGAAAATTACGGTTGGGTCGCAAAGATTGATCGGCGCGGTCACGCACGGCTCAGTGCCGTTTGATAACGTGACCGCGCCAGTCATGTCGAGGCTACTTTCTCTGCCCGCGTTCGCGCACCCTTTCGACAGATCATCCGACGCCTAAATGAAGATTATGGAAGGCGGCAATCGCCGGGAGTGTTCTGCGTGTTCTCGCCCGCGTCGCAGACGCCGTTACCCGCCGTCGGCGCGCAATCGCCCGGCGCATTGACACTGTTTTCCCCACGACTCACCTCGCACACGCCGTCGCCGGGGTAGGGTTCGGGCAAGGGCGGTGAGTTCGGCCAGAGCGAGGGTTGCCCCTGGTCGCCGAGTTCAAAGGGAAACCACACGGTTAAGACCCACTGCGTGCGGTCGAACGTCCTCGTCCATTCCGGCTGCGGGTCAAAGACGGAGCCGAGCGGGGCACTGAACTCTAATGCCGCAAGGCTTGCAAAATCGAACGTGGAGGGATTTTGCGCGACGACCCGGTCGGCGAAATAGACGAGTTGCGCGAGTTGTTCCCGCTCGTTGTAGAGCAGCCAGACGCCGGTCAGCCCGCGCTGTTCCGCCTCCTGCAAAATCAACGGCCAACTCTGTTTCAACAAGTGCATCTGGCTTCCGCGCGGCACGCTCCAACGTTCCGTCCGCATGATGATCTGCTGCTGAATATCTTTGATGTTGTGCGCGCCGACGACACCCCACGAACGACAATCCGGGTTGAGAAAGTACGGGCGTTCGAAGAAGTGTGTGCCGTCGAGGACGAAATCATTTTCAACCCATGATCTATATTTCGCCGCATCCTGCTCGGTGTCGAACAGGTAGCGTCCGCCCGTCAAAAGACTGCCGTTGGAAAAATCGATCCGCATCGGAATCTGCTTTCGCTGCATGCCGGGGCGTTCGGCCATGTACATCCGGTCGCGCTCGATCACCGGAGCCACCTGGCTGAAAGGAAAGTCGCCGGGCAGGGCGAAATCGCAGGTGAACGCCCCTTTCGCTTTAATGTTGCCATCCTGTTTTCGTTGAACGTCAGCCGTCGGTTTCTCCGTCGTCTCCTGCGTCGCGGCACGGGTGAGGGGCGCGGCGAACCAACTCGACTGCAACAGCACCAGTGCGACGGCAAGGCGTGCGCCCAGACCGCACTTCAGAACGAACTCGGAACGGATTCTCTTTTTCATATCAACTCCTTCTATGTTTGAACGTAATTCGGTTTTTCAATTTCCGACCTGTTTTGCTCCTGCCAGCGGTTGGGCTTACAATGTGCGCGAACATCGAACACGCTCTTTGTGCCGCCCCTCGCTTCGGGGCGGACAATAAGCTGTAGCAACCTCGAAAGTCCTTACAGCACGCCGAAAAATTCCCGAAAAAGTTCCGAAAGAAGCGCATGGACACTGAACTCAACAGCCATTTCTACGAATTCGGCCCCTTCCGTCTCGACACCGTCGAACGACTGCTGTTACGCGGTAATACTCCCGTTACACTGACGCCGAAAGTCTTCGACATTCTTCTCATGCTGGTGCGAAACAGCGGGCGAGCGTTGGAGAAGGAGGTTTTCATGCGAGAGATTTGGCCGGACAGCTTTGTCGAAGAAGGGAATCTAAATCGCAACATCTCCACGCTCAGGAAGGCTCTCGGCGACGGTCAGGCAGGACTGAGATTCATCGAGACTATTCCGAAACGCGGCTATCGTTTCGTCGCCAGCGTGAGAGAAATTGGCGCACCGACGACAGACATGCGCTCGATTGCCGTACTGCCTTTCAAGGCGTTGCTCGAACCGGAGGGTGACGAGCGATACCTCGGCTTAGGCATGGCCGATGCGCTCATTATCAAACTGAGTAATGTCGGCAAGATTAACGTCCGCCCGACGAGCGCGGTGCTCAAGTATACGGACGCACACGAGGACATCCGTGTGATTGGCCGGAAATTGAAAGTGGATACCCTGGTTGATGGTCGTGTGCAGAAGATCGGTAATCGTGTGCGTGTGACGGTGCAGGTCGTCAACACCGTCGATGGCGCGACGATCTGGGCGAAGAAGTTCGACGAGAAGTTTACGGACATTTTCACCGTGCAGGATTCCATCTCCGAGCAAGTGGCGAGCGCGTTGACGCTGAAATTAAGCGGCGACGAGCGAAAGTCCCTTAGCAAGCATTACACGGAAAGCAGCGAGGCTTACCAGTCATATCTCAAGGGGCGTTATTACTGGAACAAGATGACCCCGGAGGGGTTGCGTCGAAGCCTCGACTGTTTTGCTGATGCTATCGAGCGAGACCCGCACTACGCGCTGGCTTACGCGGGCATGGCCGCCTCATATGTGCACATGGAAATCTATGGCTTCATGCTTCCGCGCGAGGCCATGCCGAAGGCCCGGTCGGCAGCGTTGAAGGCTATCGAGTTGGACGAGACGGTGGCCGAAGCGCATGCTTCGCTGGCGCTCGTGAGAATGTTTTATGAACGCGATTGGCCCGAAGCCGAAAGGGAGTTCGAGCAGGCTCTCGAACTCAATCCGAGCTACGCCGCGGCGCATGATTGGTTCGCCATTTATCTGATGGCGACAGGGCGGACTGAAGAAGCGTTGAACTCGATTAGAAAAGCTCAGACGCTCGATCCGCTCTCGCTGATCATCAACACGGATGTCGCCTGCGCGCTCTACTACACGCGCCAGTTCGATGCTTCGATCAAACAATGCCAATGGGTGCTCGAAACCGAACCGAATTTCGTCATGGCGCACTTTCGGATCGGGTTAGCCTACGAGCAGCTGGGAAAGTATGAAGAGGCCGTCAACGCCTTCCAGAGCGTGATTGCTCTTGCGCCGGACGATTCGGCGGCGAAAGCGACGGCGACGTTCAAAGGCGGTTCGGATGCGCGTGCTTCCATCGCGCATACTTACGCGTTGATGCGCAGACACGACGCGGCGCGAAGCGTGCTGGCGCAACTGGAAGAACACGCCAAGCACGCCTACGTCCCGCCCCATGATATGGCGATGATTTATTCCGGTCTGAGAGAAAATGAGAGAGCCTTCGAGTGGCTCAAGAAAGCTTATCAGGAGCGTTATAGCCTGCTCGTCTTCCTCGAACTCGATCCCAGATTCGACCACCTGCGCGCCGACCCGCGCTTCAACGATCTACTGAGCCATATCGTAGGGTAGTGTTGCAAAAAATATTTTGGCCGCGTTTTGTAGGGGCGTCGCGTGTGGTGCTACCTCAATATCTGGTGTAGTTGGAAATTTTTTGCAACACTACCGCAGATCTTCCCGAATTTGATGTAGGTCTCATCCCCTCGGTAAGATGTGCCGCTCATCTTCAAATGAGGTCGTAGCCGTTTGTTGATTTCAGGAGCATATCTCTGTACCCGGCGAAAGACAGTTGAGTGATCGACATCGAGCCCGCGCTCACGCATCATCTCTTCAACATCTCGATAAGAAAGTTGGTAGCGACAGTAGTATCATCTAACACATAAAAGGATAACGTCAGGGGCATAGTGACGCCATTTGAAGGGCGAGGAGTTACGATTCATGAAGAAACCTGACGACACGATTTGAGAGAACATGAGAGAGGGATAATAGATGAGAGGCTATTATTACAACACTGCCCTCATCGCTTCTTTTAACGTGCGGCGGCGAGTTGATGGGTGTTAAAGGACTTCTCCCCTAGCGACGAGTCTATAGCCTTCGTACAGTTCAAAGATGCTGCCTTGATGAAGTAGTTGGACAGGCGCATCTTCCACCAAGAACCTCACATCAGCGATCACGTTAAGTGAGTTGTCAGGCAAGCCGCTAAACTCAAGAACAAGACTCCATGCTTCTTTCGGGTAGCTGTCCTTGTCGTCTTCAAAGCGCGCGACTGTTATGTAACGAGGCCCAGGAGGCGGACTCATGCGTCCTCCCGCCTCTGCCGGCACCCAACTTACTTTTGCTTTTACAACTTTGTTCATCACTTGACAGGGCGAATGGTTGCGCCACGAAGTTGATCAAGCTCTGCGTAGCGTGCTGGTCCTATATTATCGAGCCTCTCCCATCTCATCAACTCATTTGCTTTCATGGGACTGCCTAAACCAGACCTGATGATGTTATAAGACTTGACATGCATCAATGTCCTCATTGCTACAGTAGCGAGCGCCAAGTGAAATCAGGCTTTAACCGCGCCGGCAGTCAACGCCTGCAATGTCAGGCATGCCGCCGC
>DASPJG010000155.1:0-2008 GCA_035628755.1 Pyrinomonadaceae bacterium | reverse complement strand
CTGGCGGGGCAAGTGCTCGGCGGCGTGCGCGCGCGCCTCGAACGCTACCGCGTGTTCGGGTTGAACGTGGCCGACGACGAGTTGCCGACGGAGGCGGCGGGCGATCTGGATCGCCTGCGCACGCTTATCGAGCGTGTGTTCGCGCAGGGGCGACAATTGCGCGATGAGAACGCGCGGAACATGGATGCGACGGCTCTGCTCGAAGAGGCGGCGGGCGTGCGCGTGCGTCTGGCGCGCAAGGAGGACGAGCGCGCGCGCTGGCAATCGGAATTGACGGACGCGCGCCAGCGTCTCATCGGCGCGGATCAGCGCGTGGCTAGCAACGGTACGACCGCCCCTTTGACGCCGCGCGCGCAGGTGAGTTCCATTCCAACCGGCGCGAGCCAACCCGCCGCGCAGCCCTCTCCGTCTCCGGCGGTTGCCGTGCCGACGATCACTGCTAACGCTTCCACGGGCGGAAGGAGCGCGTCGCCCGGCGCAACGCAAAGCGGCGGCGCGACAACGCCCGCACCCGCCAACTCTCAAGCCGCCACGCCGGGCGGCGCATCACCCGGGAAGCCGCTCGAAGTCGGGTCGCTCCTGCCAAAGGCGACGGATAAACCCGCCCCGACGTATCCGCAGACGGCGCGCGCCGCGCGTATCAGCGGCATGGTCACGGTCTTCCTGACGCTGGACGAGAAGGGAGCGGTCGCAAAGGTCGAGCGCACGGACGGGCCGGAACTGTTACGCGGTGCGGCGATAGATGCCGCGCGCCGCTGGAAATTCCGCCCCACGGTCGTCAACGGCCAGCCGGTG
This sequence comes from Pyrinomonadaceae bacterium, assembly GCA_035628755.1. Classification (GTDB taxonomy): domain Bacteria; phylum Acidobacteriota; class Blastocatellia; order Pyrinomonadales; family Pyrinomonadaceae; genus JAIVJZ01. Next base: position 1,213 of record DASPJG010000155.1, on the reverse strand, counting down.
CGCGTCTCAGGCTTCATCAACTTTAACTTCACCCTCTAACTCGTCTCGCCGCAAGTGAAGAACGCCGCGCGAGAGCGTTAATTCAAACAAGGACGCGAAAGGCGTGCGGGAGTTTCAAACTCCCGCACGCCCTTTTGTTTGCGCGGCACACACACGCTCTCTCAGCGCAACGGTTTATTCGTGTCGCCGCGTCGCGCTTCCCGCGCTGGTGATCTGCACGAGAGCGTTTTGCGGCTTCGACACACGCGTGGCCTGTGTCTCCCCATCGCCGCAACTGCCGCACCCGCTCGCGCACGAAGGGGACGCTGCCGGCCCCTTCCCGCCCACGCGAAATGAGCGGGCGCGCGCCCAACCGCGCCGCCCCACGTAGGCAAGCGCAGCCAGAATAATCAACCACACCGCGATGGTCTGCCAGTCCTCAAACATACGCTTAACTAAACCCCAACAACCGCCCGCCCTGATACGTGATGAACGACGCGACGTAGGCCAGCACGAGCATGTAGCTCACCATGAACAGCGGCCACCGCCACGAATTCGTCTCGCGCCGCACGATGGCGATGGTTGACATGCACTGGCAGGCCAGCACGAAAAAGACCATCATCGAGACGGCCACGAGCGGCGTCCATGCAGGGCTGCCGTCCGGGCGTTGCGCGTTGCGCACCGCTCCGATCAACGAGTCCGATTCTTCGGTCGCGTCTGCGCCGACGTTGTAGACGATGCTCAAAGTCGAGACGAGCGTTTCGCGCGCGGCGAACGAAGCGATGAGGCCGATGCCCATTTTCCAGTCGAAGCCGAGCGGCTCAATTGCCGGTTCGAGCAGGCGACCGAGCCGCCCCGCGTAGCTCTGCCGAATCTGCTCGCCCTCGTCGCCGTCCACGGCCTCCGCCACGTTCGCCGCCCCGGCGGCGGGCTGCACGGTCTCCGCGCGATCAGCCGTCGTGGCGAGTTCGCCCTGCGAGTTTGCCGTCGCGGCAGTGCTCGTCGCCGCCGCGCCGTTGTTGCCGGTATCGCCCGCCGTAGCATTGATGCGCGGGAAGGTAACGAGCGCCCACAGCAAAATCGAGATGGCGAGGATGACCGTCCCGGCGCGGCGCACGAACATCCACGAACGCGCGCGGATCGTCTGAAGCACGTTGACGGGGTTCGGCATCCGGTAAGGCGGCAGTTCGAGCACGAGCGGCGGCGGCGGCGACTTCAAGATCGTGTGCTTCAA
>DASPJG010000154.1:0-2035 GCA_035628755.1 Pyrinomonadaceae bacterium | reverse complement strand
GAAGGCGGCAGGCTCGAACGGACGGGCGCGGCTGGAAAGAGCGGCCCCAAACGCGAGACCGGCGGCAAGAAGAACAAACTGCCGTCGAAGGCGGGCGGCAAGGGCAGCCCGAAGGGCGGCGCGAACAAGGGCGGCACGGGCGGCGTCGCGCAGGGCGCGGGTAAAAATCGCGGCGCATCGGGCGCAGCCGGCGGGCGCGGCGCGGGCGGCATCAAAGGCGGCGCGAAGAAGGGCGGCAAGGGCGGCAAGGGCGGCGGCTCCGGCCAGAATGCGGGTTCAAAGAAACCCGACGGTAAAAGTAGACGCTGATCTGATCACTTCGGTCGCCGAGACGACCGGGCGTGTCGCCGCGAAAGTGACGAACGCGCTCGGCAGCCTGACTGGCGCGTTTAAGTCTCGACGCAAACATTAAATAGGACAGCAGCCAACTAAATAGGACGGCAGCCAATTGGCGAAGAGGTCGCTTCCGCGCACGCGCGCAGGCGACCTTTTTGTTAGAATGGCGTGCCAGCATGTCGAATGATTTCACCTTTCAGGAATTTCGCGCGCTTACTCTTGAAGAGTTCAGGCTGCTCGAATGGTTGCTGGCTCACGGGACAGCCGAAGCCGCAAACTATGTCGCACAGCTTCCGCGCGCGAGCGTGGTGGCTCGCTGCACCTGCGGTTGTCCAACGCTCGATCTCGCTCTTGATGGTAAGAAGTCCCGCACTGTCGGCGTCTCGAAAATTCTGGCGAAAGCCGAGGGGCGCTCGCCTGAAGGAACGCCTGTCTATGTGATGCTTCATGCTCGTGAGGAAGAACTTTCCGAGCTTGAAGTGGTATCGGTTGATGAGACAAAAATATTCAGCCTGCCGACCCCTGAAATGTTAGGTATGGTCTGACCGATGCCGCCCGGATTTTTCCCTGTCAGCTAATCATCCGCAACGCGTTTTCTTATGCGTCTCTGGCTCTCCAAAAACAGCGAAGTGCCGATCCGCGAGCAGTTGGCGACGCAGATCATGCTCGGCGTCGTCAGCGGCGACCTCAAGCCCGGCCAACGCCTGCCGAGCACGCGCGAACTCGCGCGCCGCTTCCAGATTCACGCCAACACCGTCAGCGCGGCCTACGGCGAACTCGAACGGCGCGGCTGGCTGGAATCGCGCAAGGGCAGCGGCGTCTACGTGCGCGAGTTCTCGAAAGAGCGCGAACTTGACGCCGGATTTGAACTCGATCAACTCATCTCCGCTTTCCTCGCGCGCGCGCGCGACGGTGGCTACTCGCTCGGCGACGTGCAGGCGCGCGTCAAACGCTGGCTCGAATTCCAACCGCCCGATCACTTCCTCGTCATCGAATCCGACGAAGAGTTGCGCCAGATTCTCGTCGCCGAGATCGAAGAAGCCACCGGGTTTCGCGTGCGCGGCATGAGCGTCGAAGCGTGCGTGCGCGACGGCCTCCCGGCGGGCGCGCTGGCCGTCGCGCTCTACGGGCAGGAGGCGGAGGGAGTGCGCACGACGCTGCGCGCCGACACGAACCGCATGATCCTGCTCCACTCGCGCAGCGTGCCCGAATCGCTCGCGGGCGCGATCCGCCCGGCGCAAGACGCGCTCATCGCCGTGGTTTCGCGCTGGCCGGAATTTTTGCGCTGGGCGCGCACGGTGCTCGTCGCCGCCGGAGTCGACCCCGCCGCCCTCCATTTCCGCGACGCGCGCGAGGCCGACTGGCAGCGCGGCCTGACGTCGAGCGCGCTGGTCATCGCCGACGCCCTCACCGCGCGGCAGTTGCCGCCAAACTGCACGCCGCGCGTTTTCCGCATGATCGCCGATTCCTCGCTCGACGAACTGCGCCGCTTCGTCAGAGACTTTCTCACCCGTTGACGGCGTCGCCCGGTTTCCGCTTCGCGCGCGACATGTGACACGGGACTGCCTAAACCAGACCTGATGATGTTATAAGACTTGACATGCATCAATGTCCTCATTGCTACAGTAGCGAGCGCCAAGTGAAATCAGGCTTTAACCGCGCCGGCAGTCAACGCCTGCAATGTCAGGCATGCCGCCGC
>DASPJG010000153.1:0-3567 GCA_035628755.1 Pyrinomonadaceae bacterium | reverse complement strand
TCGAAATGTTGCGCCCACTGCGCGGGACTCTCTCCCTCAATCGCGTCGTAATCCTTGACGTATGAGACGGCGAGCCTGCGTCTCGTCAGGACGAATCCGCCGAGGCCGTCGCCGCGCGCCGCCACGTCGAAAACCTCTCTGACCTCGAAGGCAATCGGAATGCGCGCGTACTCGTCGAGAGCCGACACCGAATCCTCTCTGATTTCAACTACCATGCAACAGCCCCTCAAGCATCCGTCTCACGCGCCGTCGCCCGCCGCCACATGCCCTCGATGTCAGAGAGTTGAGAATGTGATGCCAGCGACTCGCCCGGCCTCACCCGCACACAACTGCGTGTAGCTTCCAACCCCTGCGAATAACATCCATGACAGGTCGGGTGCATGCTGTGTTAGGTTCGGCCTGATTTGTCCAGCCGGTAACTCACCTCGCCGTCCGGCTTGATCTCGCCGCGCTTCCACCCCTGACTCTCATACACCCTGTCGGCGCGGGTGTTCGCATCCGTACTCAGACTGACGCTCGCTGCGCCCATCTCGAAGAGCCAGTCCGCCGCCAGTTTCAAAAGCCTCTTGCCGATACCCCTGCCTTCATATTCCGGCTTCACGAATAAAGCCCAGATGGACGCATCGCTCAACACGGCGACGGAAAACCCGACCGCCTTCCCGTCAACTTCACAGAGCCAGCCCTTGCCTGCCGCGCCGAGGTAGGACGCACATATCTCGGGCGTGACCTTGCGCGGGTCGGACAAGACATTCTCCCTCACCGAGAATCGTATCTCGAACAGAGCGGGAATATCTTCCAGTTTAGCTTCACGGAAAATCACCTGACTTCTCCTCACCACCGGCGACGGAAACTGGCGCACGCCATCACCCGCCGCGCATGCAACGAAACAGCCACGGCGTCTGGCGGGCGAAGGCCGCGCCGTTCGCGTTTGGAGGCAGCGGCATCACCCGTCGAAATATGCACGCCCCGCGAGAAGCGCAATCGCGTCCGGCTTGGGGGCGCAGCGACTAAGACAATTTCAGTTAAACGTCCAACCGGGGAAGCTGCTTGATAATGTTCCCATGTGATCGGTTAGATCGGCAGGTGTCGACGGCCCGCTCATCGTGACCGTGCCTGCGGTGTCAATGCTGAAACCGTAGCTGACACTGTCGAAGCGCGTCACGTCTTTATTGTTGACTCCGCCAATACTGAGAATGGCTTGCCAACTAATAATCCCGGTGGGATGTGCCGGTCGTCCGGGCGTGTCCTCGAAGTGACCCACGTTGGCGGCTTCTTCGGCGTCCGTCCAGTAGAAGGGCTTCGTGTCGTCATTCGGTCGGGGATCAACGTAAGTGATGGGCACTGGCAGAAGCGGCGCGCCGACCGGCGTGTCGCTGGGATCATTCGTGGTTACCGTTTGCAGCCAGCGAAAGCCGTCGGGATAATCCGGCGAACTGAACAAGCCGTCGGCATCAGCGGACACGTCGAGTCCTCTGGCCGTGGTTGCCACCGACATTTTCCCGATTGACTGGTCGGATTTCGGTTGATTCTTTTGCGTGATCTTGTCGCGGGCAGCGCGACCGTTAACGGAAAAGGTCGAAAGTCTGGGTCGAATCTTCACAGGCGGTTGAGCATGCACCGGGATGTGAGAAAAATCGTGGCCAAAGGAACGTTGCGAGGCCGCACCGGAAGCGGTCTTGAGGCCGTCCGGCGATAGCCGGTGCGGCGATTGATCCACGGCGGGGCGTTGTAAATGAAGGGGTGAGTTTAACTCACGGCCATGCCCGAAATGCGCCTGACCGGGCAGCGTAGACTTGGCAGACGTAGCCCGCCGGGCAGCTTTCATGTTCTCTGCAAAAGTGTACATGGTTAATCTCCCTTCCTCTCAATTAGCGAATTGCCTGACGCATATCGCGCCGGGCGGCCTGACCATCCGCACGGAGCGCGAAAACCCGAACGAGCCGCCAGCATCTTCCGTGATGGAGAAGCGGAAGCCGTTTCATGCGTCGCCACAGGCCAATTCAGCCGGTTAGGCCGAGCCAACGGGTCTTAGCATACTTTTATGCCCGCTCGATTAGTAAGGCGAGGCCGCGCCGCTTCATCGCGGCGTTGGGGGAATTTAAATTGTCAGGGCTGCTCAGTTGACCGCGCCCGTCTGGCCGCCGCGCCTGAGAGGGATGGGCTCTTGTTCTCTGGTCTGGGCGTTGAGTAACTCGGTCGTCCCCTCGGTGATGGAGTGCCCGGCGTGCCGTGGGGGCAAAGCGTCAAACTCAGCCGTGGAAAGCGCGTGTACGTGGCTGCCCGGCAGTCTCCGCGCCTCTTCGCGTTTGAAAGTGAGGGCGGCGTTCAGCCGTTGCCATGCGAAACGCCCGGCCAAACTGCTCAACAGCGTGAATACGCCCATCAGGCAGATCGCAAACCAGAGACCCTTCGCCGTCACCACACCCTTCGCGGCGAAGATGATGCACGTGACGAGCGCGACGACGACGGCGCAGAGCGAAAGGAGCACGCCGGTGACGACCGACGTATGACCGGCGCACGCATCGGCAGCCATCCGCAGCACGTCCAGTTCGGACTGCTCGGAAGTCATGGGCGCGCCGCAACGGCGGCAGAAGCGGGAGTCGTCGGTGGCCTCCGTCCCGCAGACGGCGCACACCTTTTCCGCCGCGCGCGTGGACGCCAGCGCGATAATGGCCTCGGCCTCGCGCCTCAGCACTTCTTTGTCGCTGCTGGCGAGCCAGGGGTGCTTGATGGTGTAGTCGAAGGTGGCGTGCGTCGAATTCTCGCCCGCGCTCTTGAGCCTGATGACGAGGGTCATCGGGTAGTCGAGCACGTCGGCTGAACCGTACCAGACGCCCCAGCCGCGCGCGCCGCGCCGCCCATGCAGGGCGGGTTCTTCTTCGAGCACGTCATAGCCGAGGCGTTCGAGCGCAACGCCGAGGCGGGCGCGCACGCTCTCGATATTACCGGCCAGCACGCGCTTGAGATAAATCTCCGTGGTCTGCGAGCCGTAGCTGCCGACATCTATGAAGTTCGACATGAGTATAAACCTCTACTACGGAATGGCGTTGAATGTGCACCTGAGATTACGTGCAAAACCGGCGCGAGGTTTCCACTTCGCGCGCGAACCGGGACGGGCGGCGAGGGCGACTTACGCGCGCTCGATCAGCAGGGCGAGGCCGAGGCCGCCGCTGACGCAGAGGGTGGCGAGGCCGCGCCGGGCGTTGCGCTTGTGCATCTCGTGGAGGAGCGTCGTGGTGATGCGAACGCCCGTGCAGCCGATGGGGTGGCCGAGGGCGATTGCGCCGCCGTTGACGTTCAAGCGCGCCGGGTCGAAATTGAGTTCGCGGTCGCAGGCGATGACCTGCGCGGCGAAGGCTTCGTTGAGTTCGACGAGGTCAATGTCGGCGAGCGTCAGGTTTTGTCGCGCCAGCAGGGCATTAACGGCGGGCACGGGGCCGATGCCCATGACTTCTGGAGCGACCCCGGCGATCTCGTAATCGACGATGCGCGCCAGAGGCTCGTCGCCGCGCGCCGTCTCCTTCAACGCCTCCTCGCCGAGGACGACGACGGCTGCCGCGCCGTCCG
>DASPJG010000152.1:0-3438 GCA_035628755.1 Pyrinomonadaceae bacterium | reverse complement strand
GAGGATGACGTGGTCGTGTTCCGTGAGCGCGCGGTTGAGTTCGATGGGCGTGCCGAGCGCGGTCGTGCCGAGTTGGACGTGCTGCGCCGCATCCTCGGCGTTGTGGTCGAGCGTGCGGATGCGTTGGAGGACGAAGGGCGTGAGCAGTTCGCGCTTCTCCGCGACGGTGACGGGGCGGTGGATGCCGGTCGAGAAGATGATGCGCAGATCGTAGGGGGCGACGCCAAGTTGGACGAGACGCCGGACGAGCAGGTTGACGACTTGTCCGGCGGCGGTCGCCCGCGTCGCGTCCGAGACGACGATGAGCACGCTCTCGTTCGGCGAGATGATGTCTTCGAGCGGCGGCGAGTCGATGGGGTCGTCAATCAGCGCGCCCAACTGCGCGTCCGAGAGCGGCTGCTCCGCCGTCTCGTCCTCCGGCGTGAGAACCTGAAAACGCCCGTCCGCGTCAACGAAAGAAACACGCCCGCGCCCGTAAGCTAAATTCACATCCGCCATACATTCAAAAGGGCAAAGCGGAAAGTGAAAAGGGAGCGCGGCAGATTGCTCACTTCCCTCCCTGAACCCTCACTTTGCCCTCGACCCCTTCCTCCAAACTTTGCCCCGCCGTTTAAATTCCGAACCGCCCGAGCGCATTTTCGATCACGTCGAGAGAGGCGAAATCCGTGCCGCCCGCCGAGCGCGCTTCGACGAGCCAGCGGCGCAGGCGGCGCGCGTCTTCGAGCGTCGGGATGCGGCACGCGCCCGTCAGGGCGAGCGTCACCAGATGATCGGGCGCGCCGTGTGTGACGAGCGCGGCCTGCAACGCCGCCTGCTCCCGCAGGTCGAGTGTGAGCAGAAGATTGATTTCCATAAAGGATGGGTTTCAGGTTTCAAGTTCAAGAAGAAGAACCTTAAACCTCAGTCCTGAGACTTGAGACTTGAAACCTGAGACTCCCTACTCTTTCCCTGAACTGAAACAGGCCGTGCCCGCGTGGCAGAAGTGGAAGGTTTCGTCCTCGAAATCTTCGGTCTCCATTTGCAGCGTCAGGTGGTCAACGCCGAAGCGGTCGTGAAGTTTGACGCGCAACTCTTTGAGCAGTTCGGGCTGCACGACCGTATGCGCGTGAACGACGTGCGCGCTCAGGGCTTCGCGCCCGGAAGTGATCGTCCAGACGTGCAGGTCGTGAACGCCCTCGACGCCCTCGGTCGTGCGGATTGCCTCTTCGACCGAGGCGAGATTGATGTGGGCGGGCGTGCCTTCCAAAAGCACGTTCGTTGATTCCCTGATGAGATGCCACGAACTCCAAATGATCAGGAGCGCGATCCCCGCGCTGAACAGCGCGTCAGCCCTGTACCACCCGTAGGCAGACATCAACACGCCCGCGATGATCGCGCCGACCGAGCCGAGCGCGTCGCCCATAATGTGCAGCCACGCGCCGTGGAGGTTCAGGTCGTCGTGGTGGTCGCCGTGCAGCAGCCACGCGCAGACGAGGTTGACGAAGAGACCGCCGACGGCGATGACGATCATCAGGTTGCTTTCAACTTCGCGCGGGTCATGCCAGCGTTCGTATGCCTGATAGAAGATCAGGAGCGCCATCAGCACGAGCGCGACGCCATTGACGAGCGCGGCGAGGATTTCCAGCCGGTGATAGCCGAAAGTTTTACTCGGCGTGGCGGGGCGCGCGCCGAACCAGACGGCCATCAATGCGAGCGCGAGCGCGGCCACGTCCGTGAACATGTGCCCGGCGTCGGCGAGGAGGGCGAGCGAGCCTGTGAACCAACCGCCGAAGCCTTCGGCCAGCATGTAGAGCGCGGTCAGCGCGAGCACGACGAGCAGGCGACGGCGGCTGCGCTCGGCGCGCGGCGACGGGTGATGGTGAGGCGCGTGCGCGCCGTTCCCGTGCTGGCCGTGTTGGTGGTGGTGCTGTGCTGGAAGCGCGTTCATCTCTCACACCGCGTCCGGGGACATAAACTTGAAGCCGGATGCCGCCTGTAAGATACAAGCGCATCCGGCAATGGTCAATAACGTCTGCGGAGAGATTCGACGCGCGCGGCGGCGCGCTAAAATTCGGCGACCTGCAACGCGCGGTTGAAGTCGCGGTAGAGGTCGTTGAAGCTGCGGATCGCGCGTTCCAGAACGTAGGGCATTTCCTCGATCTCCGAGGGGTTGATCGTCAGGTTGGCATGATTGACGAAGGCCGCGTGCTGGTCGCCGCTGCGCGCGTCGGAGAGAAGGTGGACGAAGAAGAGGCGACGCCGCGCGGCGGGTCTGAGCGCGGAAACTTCGCGTTTGATGAAGGCCGCGCCCTGCTCCTGCTGGTCGAACTGCGGGTCGAGCAGGACGACATCCATCTGATCTTCGCGCATGCGCTCGATGGCCTGCGTCGTGTCTTCCGCGACGTAGGCTTCGTAACCGTTTTCGACGAGCGCGCGCGCCACGGCGAAGCGATGCTCCTCGCTGGCGCAGATGAGGGCGCGCCTGTGGCCGAAGCCGCCCCGCTCCGCATCCTTCGACGCTCCGGCAGCCGTACTCATCGCGCGCTGAAACAGCGACACGAGCAACTGCGCCGCCTCGTCGCGGTCGGCGGCAGCCGGGTCTTGAGACGAATTGGCGGCTCCGTCGTCGGGTTTATAAGCCGGGGCGGGGCGCGGACGCTCGAAGCGCGAATTGCTCGTCGAGAGGCTGCCGCTCAGACCGACCGCGCCCTGCTCGCCCGTCGATTGAGAGGGCGGCTGCGCGTTGATCATGTGCTGGCACTTCGGGCAGCGAACCGTAAAGGAGCGCGCCGGAACTTTCGTGTCGTCGAGCTGAAGTCGCGCGGCGCATTGCTGGCAGATGATAACCATAATTCGATTGCGGGTGGCGGGCGGCGAATTGCGAAACGATGGATAAAAACAGTTCGTCTTTAATCCGCATCCGGTATTTCTAAGTTAGGTCGAACACCGATGAGTTGCGCTGTGGGCTGCGTTGTGGGGTGCGTGTGGGAACGGGCAGGCTGTCGTCGCCGTGCATGAAGTCGTCTTTGCCGCTGACGCCTTTGAGTTCGAGCAGCAAATTGTTTTGATTGGTGGCGAAGGCGAGGCCGTCTTCGAGCGTCACCGTCTTGCGCTCGACCATCTCTTTGATCACGCCGTCGAAGTGTTGCATGCCGTCGAACTTGCCGTCGCGCATGGCGTCGAGCAGGGTCTTGCCTTCGGTTTCGCCGTTCTGCAAATACTCGCGCGTGCGCGGCGTGGACTTCATGATCTCGACCGCGGCGACGCGCCCCTTGCCGTCGGCGCGCGGGATGAGCCGTTGCGAGAGGATGTAGCGGAAGGTTTGGGCGAGGCGCGTGCGGATAACCTGTTCCTCGTTTTTCGGGTAGAGACCGATGATGCGGTCGACGGTTTTCGACGCGTCAATCGTGTGCAGGGTGGAGAGGACGAGGTGGCCTGTCTCGGCGGCTTCGAGCGCGA
>DASPJG010000151.1:0-2179 GCA_035628755.1 Pyrinomonadaceae bacterium | reverse complement strand
GCCAACCAACGCGATTCAGGAATCGCCCGACGCCTATTCGACGCCCGCCCTCCTGCGTTATGCGGGCAAGACCGAGATCGTTATCACGGGCGCTGACGTAGTGACCGGGCACGACCCGCGCGACGGCAAAGAACTCTGGCGCGCGGGCGGGCTCAACCCGGAGAACGCGGGCTTCTATCGCATCGTCGCCTCGCCCATCGTCCACGACGGCATCATCTACGCGCCGACGCGCATCAAGCCGCTGCTCGCCTTCCGCGCGGGCGGTCGCGGCGACATCTCGAAGTCGCACCTCATCTGGTCGGCGCAGTTCGGGCCTGACGTGCCGACGCCCGTCACGGACGGGAAATATTTCTACATCGTCGGTGATAAGGGGATCGTCTGGTGTCTGGACGCGAAGACGGGCAAAGAAGTTTACGGCCCCGTCCGCATTAAGCCGGGCGACTATTCCGCCTCGCCCGTGCTGGCCGACGGGAAGATTTACGCGACGAGCGAAGAGGGCATCACGTCGGTCATTCGCGCGGGCGAGAAGTTTGAGGTGCTGGCCGAGAATAATCTGAACGAATACTGTCTCAGTTCGCCCGCGATCTCCGACGGGCAGATTTTCATACGCACGTCGGGACACCTGTATTGCATCGGCAAGCGCGCGGCTCGCTGACGCTTATTTGAAAGGGTTGCGTTCGGGCGCTTCGTCGTGGTGGGCGGCGCGCAGCAAGCCGCGCACGAGCAGATTCAGGGCGGGGATGCGATGCCTGACCCAGACACGAAGCGGGGCGGCGCGCGCGCCCAGCCGCGCCTTTGGTTCGAGCGCGGTGCGCCCGAGCGAGAGGCGGCGGCAGCCGAGCCTGAGCGCGTCTTCAACAACCGCTTGCAATAAACGGAAGTAAATTGGCGTCTCCGCGTTAATCGCGCGGTCGAAGCCGATGTAGTAGCCCACCGCCGTCTCGCCGTCTTTCAACGTCGTCACGAAGCCGAGCATCTCGTCGCCGCGCCTGATGACGGTGCAGCGGAAGCCGTCTCCAAAGGCGGCGGCGAGCGCGGGGATGAACTCCGGCGTGAGCGTGACGAGACGGAGTTGCGCCTGTTCATGGACTTGCAGGTAGAGCGCGTGCAATTCTTCGGCGCGCCCCGCCACGTCTTCCAGCGTTTCGACGCGGCAACCCGCCGCCTCAACGTCCTTTTCAATCTGCCGCGCCGACTTGCGATATTTCGAGTTGAGACTCGCAAGGTAGTCCGCATACGCGCGCCACTTGGGAGAAAGCTCCAAGACCATGTCGGGGTCGGTTTCGAGCGGACGGTAGGAGTATTGGGCGAGCGCTTCGGCGTCGGCGGCCTCTGCGTCAGGAATGTCTTTAACCATCACGAGGTCTGTGTCGCCGGACAGTCTATCCGCGCGTCGCAGCCGGTAGAGCGCTTCGGCGACGGCAGGCCAGAGTTCGCGCCTGTCCGCGCCGGGCGCGAAGGCGACGCCGTGCTGTCCCCACGACAGCAGGTTGCCGCAGACGAGCACGCGCTCCTCGATGCGGCTGAGCGGCGCGGCCACCGCCTGTTTGCGCCGCGAGGTGGTTTTCTTCTGCACGCGCGAGGCTGAGATTTGAACGCTTTGCGCGGCCACGGCGGCGAGTGGCCGGTTGCCTGCGCCGAAGATGAGCGCGTAGCGTTGGCGCAAATTTTCGGGCGCGGCTTTTTCCAGCACGCGCAGATAGGGACGACCGAGATAGACGGAGGCGGGCGCTGTGAGCGCGTCCCAGTGCGCGGCGTCGAGATAGTCAATACTGTCGGAGAGCGCGAAGCCGTAGCCGGTCGGGCGATGGCGCGCGCGGTGCGCCTCGCGCAGATCGTGCGCCTTGCCGACCAGCTTCTTCAAGGGGTTGAATTCGGGCATAGTATCTACCGACGGTCGCGGGAAAACTCAGGACTGAGGCCGGAAGTAGAGCACCATCGCCGCGCCCGCGACGACCATGAGGAAGCCGAGATAGAGGATGGGGTTGGGCGATTGCTTGGGCGGGTGCAGCCACATCGTGATGAGCACGTTGATGACGGGCGCGCCGCCGAAGACGAGGGGCATCACGTAGGTCGGCAGGCCGCCCGTGCGAAAGGCGAAGATGATGCAGACCGCGCCGAGCGCGCCGAGCGCGCCCGCGATGGTGGCCGTCGTCGCTCCCCCGGCATTGAAGCCGCC
>DASPJG010000150.1:0-5588 GCA_035628755.1 Pyrinomonadaceae bacterium | reverse complement strand
GAGAACGGCGGCACGGCTGATTACGTCGAGCCGAAAGAGGACTTGGAGTTGAAGGTCTCAAACTTCTTCGCCAAAGTCAGTTACCCGGTGCTCACCGATCTCGCGCTCGACATGGGCGGCGTCGAAACCGACCTCGTCTACCCGCGCGCGATGCCCGATCTCTTTCGCGGCGCGCAGGTAACTTTGATTGGCCGCTACCGCAACGCCGCCGAACTCAGAGACGTGCAACTGCGCCTGTCGGGGCGGAGCACGCGCGAGCGGCGCAGTTTCACCTACGAGAATTTGCGCTTCCCCGCCAACTCCGAGGAGAACGATTTTCTGCCGCGCCTGTGGGCGACGCGTCGAGTCGGCTGGCTGATGGAGCAGATTCGCTCAAACGGCGAGGCGCGCGAGTTGCGCGACGAAGTGGTTGATCTCGGCACGCGCTACGGCATCGTGACGCCTTACACCTCCTACCTTGCGCTCGAACCCGGTGCGGTGACTGACTCACTCACGGTCACGTCGAACACGGCCACGCGCAACATGTCGGCGGATGCCCGGGTGGTATCGAGACAGGCCGGAAACCTTCCGCGCAAGTCGAGAGCCCCGTCCGGCAGGGTCACCGGGGGCGTCGTGGGCAGCGGTGGGGGGAGTGCGCCGGTGCAGGCGGCACCGCCGCCCATGCCGATGCCGACTCCGATGCCCGCCCCGATGCCGACGACCGGCGCGGCAGCCGTCAGGGACAGCAAGCGCGAGCGTGCGCGTCAGGAATCCGTGCGCGCCGAGGAAGACGACGAGGCTTTAGCAGCGGCATCGGCGGGCGTGATGCGCAAGGTCGCGGGCAAGACGTTCTACCTGCGCGACGATGTGTGGACGGACGCGGACTTCAAGGCGGGCGAGAGTTTGCCGGAGACGACGCTTGTTTTCGGCAGCGACGCCTACTTTGAACTGCTTAAACGCGAGCGGAAACTGGCCGAATTCTTCGCCCTCGGCGAGCGCGTCGTCGTGGTCTACAAGGGACACGTCTATCGCGTCAACGCGGCGACGAACTGAGGCCGAACCGGGCAAGTCGAGGGAAAGACGAAAGGGTGCGGGGAAGAGGTATCGGGGCTTCTTCCCCGCGCCCTTTCGCCTTGTGTCACAGCCCCGGATTCATGTAAAACAAAAGCCTCTCACCAAAAATCGAACAAGGGCTGTCGCTATCATCAAACTGCGTTTGGAGAAAACTGTCGTATGAATGGCGATCAAGTCGTGCGCCGCCGTCGTCAAACGGTAAGGCGCGCGGCGTCGGTGCTGGCGTTGTGTTTGTTCGGCGTCGCGCTGGCGTTCGTGCACGCGGGCGCGCAGGAGCAGCGGCAGCAGGGCGAAGGGTGGGCGGCGACGCGCCACGGTGCGGCGGGCAGCGACCTGAACACCATCTATTTCACGGACAACAAGCGCGGCTGGATGGCGGGCGACGGCGGCCTTGCCTATCGCACGGAAGACGCCGGGCGCACTTGGGTCAGGCAAGCTATCGGCACGGACGAACAGATCAACGACCTCTACTTCCACGACAAAGAGGACGGCTATCTCGTCGCGGGGAGCGCGATCCACGTCACCGTGGACGGCGGGCGCACCTGGCGCGAGGCGCGTCGCTTCAGTCCGGCGGATTTCGGCGGCGGTACGCCCGAACTCTATAGCGTGCGTTTTGCGAGCAAGAAGAAGGGCTGGATCGTCGGCTCGATCAGCCGCCGCGATGTCGTCACGGACAGCCTCGTGCTGTACACGGACGACGCGGGCGCGACGTGGCGCACACAACCCGTTCCTTCGCGCGACGAGTTGATTAACCTAGACTTCGCAAACGACAAGCGCGGCTGGATCGTCGGCGACAAGGGCACGATTCTCGCCACCATCGACGGCGGTTTGAACTGGACGCGCCAGCGCGCAGGCACGAGCGCGACGCTCTATCACGTGCATTTCGCCGACAATGAACGCGGGTGGGCGGTCGGCGAGCGCGCGACGATCCTGCGCACCACGAACGGCGGCGAGACATGGGCGGCGTCAACCGCGTCGGGGCTACCGCCGCGCACAACGTTTTTGAGCGTTCAGTTCGCGGGCAAGGAACAGGGCTGGATCGTCGGGCGCGGGGGCGTCATCCTGCGCACCGACGACGGCGGGCGCACCTGGCTGCAACAGGAGAGCGGCACGAAACAGCATCTCTACGCCCTCTTCGTCGGCAAAAAACAGAACTGGGCGGTCGGCGGCGACGGCATGGTGTTGCAGTACGAGCGTTGAATGATCAGCCGCGAAGCGACGACAGAGAACAACATCGGAGAAGAAACGGAAAAAGCCCCGCTTGGGGCTTTTTTCCGTTGCTGCTCTTCTGCGCGCGGCTGTGGCCGGTCGCGCCCGCGCATCATTTCTTCGCCTGCAACTCCCTGAGCAGTTCCTCGCGGAAGTAGCCGACGGGGATCGTGCCCTGCTGCATGAAGAGGACGTGGAAGTCTTTGGGCGAGAAGCGTTCGCCCGCGATTTGGGCGGCCTCTTTGCGCAGGGCGAAGATTTGATCTTTGCCGAGGCGATAGGTGATGGCCTGCGTCGGCCACTTGGAGTAGCGGAAGATGGCGCGTTCAGCCGAGTCGCAACTGGCGCGCTTGGCCGGTTTCGCCGTCGCCGCCGCGTCGCGGCAAGAGCCGGGTTGAAAGTCTACCACTTGCGAGAAGAGATCAACCGCGTCGTCGTAAGACATGCGCCCGGTGTGGATGCCCGTGTCAATGCGGACGCGCAGGTCGCGGTAGAGTTTGCCTTTGAGTTGGTAGAGCCGTTCTTCGGGCGAGTAGAAGCCGTTGGGGAAACCGGGCTGCGGTTCGGACATGAGCGCTTCGGAATAAAGCCCCCAGCCTTCGGCGGCCATCGAATCCTGCCACATCGAGGAGGAATCTTCGACCGCGCCGGGCGTGAGCCAGCGGGCGGGCGCGATCCGGTCGCGGTATTGCGTCATCACCTTGTAGTGCCAGTCGTGGCCGGGGAAGCCTTCGTGCGCGGCGAGGTCTGCCAGCGAGGCGCGGTTGTTCTCTTTGAGCACGGCCTCGTCGTCGCTGCCGGAAGTCGTGACGTAGAAACGTCCGACGCCGCTCGTCTTGAAGGGCGGCGCGGGATAATAGGCCGCGCCGTCAATCGAGGCGCGCAGGGGCGGCGGCGTCTCGACCACTTCCAACTTGTAGTCGGCGGGCACGTCGAAGACGCCGGACTTGCGCCCGTATTCGACGAGCCGGAAAGCGGCCTCTTCATACCACTTGACCATCTCCGCGTCGGACTTCGGATAATCCTTGCCGAGTTCTTCAAAGACGGCGAGCACGGCGGCCTCGCCCGCTTCGGGCAACTCCATCGTCTTACGCTTTCCGATCTCGCGCGCAAGCGTGATCATCTCGGCCTGCGTGGCGTTCACAATCGCCATTGACTCGTCGAAGAGTTTACCGGCGGTCGCGTCCGGCATGCGCAGGTTGTTCTTGAGTGCCCAGTTGTACTCCTCCTCGCCCAGCGCGAAACGATCCTGTCGAAACTGAGTTTTGACGTTGGCCTGAGTCGGCTGGCTCGCGTTGTCGAAGAAATTCTGGGCGATGTAGTCACGCAAGGAGCGATACCCGCCAGCCGCGCCCTTCGCGGCCTCGTTCAACCCCTTCAACAATTCTTCGCGCCCCGCGCCTTGCACTATGCGCTCGGCGGCGAGTTCGGGCAAAGTCTGCTCGAAATATTTGGCGGTTGACTCTGCCGTGGTGATGCCGTTGCGCAGCAGCATCCGGTGGTCGGGCGTGTTGCCGGACTTCACTCCGGCAGCCAACTGTTCCTGCGCGACCTGAAAATATTTGGGGACGGCTTGCAGGCGTTTGACGACGAGCGACCACTCTTCGGGCGTGCCGTAAGTCTTTTCGCCGGTCTGCGTCATGCCTTGCAGTTGCCAGTCGATGGCGCGGAAGGGTTCGTCCGTGTAGGTATCGAGCGCGCGCTGCTGGTACTTGCGCGTGCCGTGCTGGTGGAGCAGGAAGCGGATTTGCGCGAGCGCGACTTCGCGGTCAATGCGGAGGGCGGGCGAGAGCGTGCCGGGGTCAACCGCTTCGAGCGATTTTTGCGTGTCCGCGAGCCAGCGGTCTTCCGCTTCAATGGCGGCGGCGGAATGATCGCGCAGTTGGCCGTCCACTTCGCGCAGGGCGGGATCGAGTCCCGCGCCGCCGAGGTAAGTGTTGACGGTCGGGTTGCGGCGCAGGAATTCGCGCACGTAGGCGTCGTGAATTTGCTTGAAGCCCCGGTCGCCGCTGCCGCCTGCGGCCTGCGCCTGATTCGTGTTCTGCTCGGCTGTCGGCGGCGTTTGTTGCACGCAGGAAGCGGCAGTTAAGGCGAGCGCGACCGTGAATAATAGAAGTTTTCGCATGTTTCGTCTCCAGGTGAAAGCGCAGAAGGCAGTCAAACCGAGCCGCTGGCGGGGCTGAAAAATTGGGGGCAACCTGCCGCCCGCGCCCGCGCATCAGAATTGGCGAGCATAGCAATGACCCAATGAATCGCCGGGGGGCGATTCGCAAAGTTGGGCAATTCTCCTGTGGTTTCCGCCCGGTGTGAGAGCACACACCGGGCGGTTTTTTGTTTGCCGGTAGCCCTTTGTCAGTGGCCGGTAGATTTTTAGCCGTGGCAGATTGCCGCTTTCATCTCCGGCAACTCGCCCGCTGAACACAAACTCTACCGACCGCTGACCACGGGCGGCGGGCTATATTTTCCGCCCCGTGAACATGAGCGGCGGGACGATGGGCATGTTGGTGCGGATCGAGCCGCTGAGGTTGTCGCCTTCGCGGCGGCCTTCGATGCTGGCCTGAATCGCCATGCCCTGAATCTTGAGCGCGATGGCGGCGGTGAAGATGTCGCCGTTAAGCGCGATGGTGTCGAGCGGAGCCTCGCCCCACGACGAACTCATGCGTGCGCGCAACGCGCCGCCCGCGCTGTCCTCTTCGACGATAAGCGTCGCCGTCTGCGGCCCCAAAGGCGACGTGATCTCCAGTTGCCACGACCCGACGAAACCCGCCTGATCTCCAGTTGTTGATGTGCTGCTCATATCACTCCCGTTAAATGTAGTTTCTGCGGCCTGACGCGACGGCGGCGCGCTTTTGCGCTTCCCCGTGCTGTCGTAAATCTCGATCTCTTCGGCGTAACCTCTTATTTCATCCTTGAGCGCGGCTGCGTCGCCGACGATGACGATGGCCGCGCGGTCGGGCGTGACGTAGCGGCGCGCAACGCGCTGCACTTCTTCGCGCGTCACCGCGCTCACGCGCTCGCGGTAAGTTTGCAGGTAGTCGTCGGGCAAGTCATGCATCTTGATCTGGATCAACTGGTCAATCAAACCGTCGAGCGTTTCCAGACGGATAGGGAAGATGCCGGTCAGGTAGTTCCGCGCGTCGAGCAGTTCCTTCTCGGTAACGAGTTCTTCGCGGATGCGCCCGAGTTCGTAGAAAAATTCTTTGAGCGACTCGCCCGTGACGGGCGTGCGCACTTCGGCGGTAGCGCGAAAACTCCCGGCGGTGCGGCGCGCGTCGAGGCTCGTGTACGCGCCGTAGGTGTAGCCCTTGTCTTCGCGCAGGTTCAGG